>NZ_JAOECR010000100.1:0-1428 GCF_029836955.1 Stenotrophomonas sp. GD04054
TGAAGTGACCCCCGAGACTTGGACGGGGTCAGGCGGCCGATTGGGCCTGCTCCCGGTACTTTACCGGGCTCAGACCTTTCAGTTTCAGTTTGATGCGCTCTTCGTTGTAGTACTGGATGTATTCCACCAGCCCAGCTTCCAGACTCTCGATGCTGTCAAAGCTGTTCAGGTAGAAGAATTCCGACTTCAGCGTCCCAAAGAAGCTTTCCATCGCCGCATTGTCCAGGCAGTTGCCGCGCCGGGACATGCTTTGTTTCAACGAGTGCTTTTCCAGCATGTGCCGGTAGTTTTCATGCTGGTACTGCCAGCCCTGGTCGGAGTGGATCATGGGGCGCTCATCCGGGGGAAGCTTCTTGATGGCCTCCTCCAGCATTTGGCCCACCAGATCAAATACGGGCCGACGCTTGATCTGATAAGCCACGATTTCGCCGTTGTAGAGGTCCATGATCGGCGACAGGTACAGCTTCATGCCCTGCACCTTGAACTCGGTCACGTCAGTCACCCATTTCTGGTTGGGGCGCTCGGCATGGAACTGGCGATTGAGGTCATTGCCAACCACAACATTGGCCGCCCCCTTGAAGGCCTGGTAGCGCTTCACACGCACCCGCGATTTCAGCCCCATCTCCCCCATCAGGCGCTGAACCCGCTTGTGATTGGTCCGATGGCCCTGATTGGCCAATTCCAGCGTCACCGTGCGATAGCCATAGCGCCCTTGGCTTTGATCGTAGATTGCACGGATGCGCTCGCACAGGGCTGCCTCATCCTGATCCGGATGGGCCAGGACATGGTTCTGGTAATAGAACGTACTGCGTGACAGCTCAGCTGCTTCGAGCAGAAGCGACAGCGTATGAACCTGCCTCAATCCTTGGACGGCTTGCGCTTTGCGTCCTGCGCCGCCTGCTCTTCCCGGATCAAGGCATCGAGTTTTTTTAGGTAGTCGGTCTCCGCACGCAGATAGGCGACTTCCTTGAGCAGCTCATCGCGGCTCATATCTTCAGGTGGCTTGGACGAACGGGTCTTTTTCATCGGCTTTCGGGGCGGCGGCGGAGGGGGTGCCAACGCTTGGGCACCACCTTGAGCATACAGGCGCCGCCATCGTCCCACCGCGCCGGCATCGCCAATTTGAAAGTAGGTGGTGGCCTCCCGCCCGGACAAGCCGTCCTGGCTCATCTTCTCCAGGACAGCCAGTTTGAACGGGAGGTCATAGGACCGGGCCTGGCGATGAAATCCCCGCCTACCATGCAGCCGATAGGTCGCCACCCAGCGCCTGACCGTGGAGAACTCCAGGCCGTGGCGACGGGCAATGGCTTTGACCGATGTGGAGGTCTTGCAGGCCTCTTTGGCGACCTGCAGTTTGAAACGCGCGTCGTATTTGTTCATGTATCCCTCGGGGTTGGATCTGGTGTCCAACTCCCGGGGGTCACTTCA
>NZ_JAOECR010000101.1:0-1083 GCF_029836955.1 Stenotrophomonas sp. GD04054
TCCGTAACCAGGATCGCGACGATCGCCATGTAGCTTGGCGCCCACGCCGGAATCTCCCTTGATCCGCCCGAACAGTTGCTGGAGCGACCACTCGAAGCGATAAGACTGGGCAAGCGGGGGAGCTCTCGACCCTTCCAGACTATACGGAGTCAGGTGATGAACGGGATCGGGATTGATGTCAGCAAGCGTCAGCTGGATATCGGTACGACGGACGGAGAAACCCTGCAGGTCAGCAACAACCGCTCCGGGTTTTCTGAGCTGGATGTTTGGCTGAAGAAGCGTCCGACCCGCCAGATCGTGCTTGAAGCCACGGGTGGCTATGAGCAGCCGGTGCTGGATTTCCTGCACAAGGCCGGTCATCCGGTGGCCCGTGCCAATGCCTTGCGCGCCCGGAAACTGGCTCAGGGGTTGGGTCAGATTGCCAAAACCGACCGTTTGGATGCCTACGCGTTGGCGCAGATGGCCGCCCTGGTGAAGCTGCCTCCCTATCAGCCGCTGCAGTCTTGGCAGCAGAAGATGCGGGAGTTCGTTCGGGCACGTCGGCAGGCGATGGACGCCCTGACCATCGCGCGGCAGCAGCAGGAAATGGTGCTTGATCGTGAACTGCGCCGACTACTGCAGGGCAACATCACCCGCCTACAAACGTTGGTTGAGCGTCTGGGCAAGCAGATCGTCGAGCAGGTTGGTCAGCAGCCTCAACTGAAGATGCTGAAGTCGATGAAGGGCGTAGGGCCTGTGCTGCAGGCAGTTCTAGCCAGCTATCTGCCAGAGCTTGGCAGGATCACTGGCAAGCGCATCGCCAGCCTGGTCGGGGTAGCCCCGATGTCCCACGACAGCGGCACGATGAGAGGAAAACGAAGCATCCACGGTGGAAGAGCCGAAATCCGGCAAGTGCTCTACATGGCGGCAATGTCGGCCATGCGGCATGAACCTCGGCTGCGCGATTTTTACCAGTCGCTACGAGCCCGCGGCAAGGAAGGCAAGGTGGCCATCGTGGCAGTGATGCGGAAGATGCTGGTCATCCTCAACGCCCGTGTGCGCGACGCTGAAAGCGGGCTAGTCCCCGCCTGAGGCGAGCCAGGG
>NZ_JAOECR010000102.1:0-568 GCF_029836955.1 Stenotrophomonas sp. GD04054
GTCTGCCGCTTGCGCAGCAAATCGTGCATCTGCTGCTGCTCGTCGGTACGCGGTACGTATTCACGCAGGCGATCGTTCTCCTTCTTCACGTACCGGGCGATCGCTTCGGCGTCCATGGCGTCCGTCTTGCCACGCGAGCCCGTCGCCCGGCCGTAGTGCTTGATCAGACGTGGATTGATCACATAGACAACGTGGCCTGCCTGGCCAGCCATCCGAGCCAACAACTCGTAGTACCGCCCCGTCGCCTCCATGCCAATCCGGCATCGCTGGGGCAAGGTGTTGAGCCACTGGGCTATGCCGGCCCGGGTGTTGGCGATCCTGTCGCCGGCCTTGCGGTCGGCCACTGCCGGTACGAACTCCTTGGAGTCCACGTCCACGCCAATATCGAGAGAATCAGACATTTGTACGGCTCCCAGCTATCTTTAAGGGGCTGGGGTGGTACCGCACCGACGTTAGCTTGCCTACATCGACGATCCCCTTTGGGGGCCGTACGATCCTTTATCGACGTTCGTGTGCGGGATGGGGATCGCTCGACTCGTCTGTCGGCTAGTATCCGCAGATGCATGCT
>NZ_JAOECR010000103.1:0-503 GCF_029836955.1 Stenotrophomonas sp. GD04054
GCCGGATCGAAGTCCCGGCCGCTTTTGAAGACACCCCAGGCGATCCTGGCCAGCTTTCTGGCCAGGATGTTGAAGACGGCGGTGCTGGGGTGACCGCGTTTTGACAGCTCGTCGTAGAGCGGTTGCCCCCGACGACACCGCTTGAGCCCCATGGCGGCCATGTAGAGCATCTGGCGCAGCACTGGCGCGCCCTGTTTGGACAACCGACGCCGTCCCGTTCTGCCGCCAGACTCGTTGGGCCGGGGATCCAGGCCCGTGCAGGCGATCCACGCGTTGGCGTTGGCCAACGGCCAGCGCGTCATGTAGTAGATCAGGTGAGCGGCGACGGCAGGGCCGACACCAGGGATGGTCAACAGGCGCTTGTAGAGCGTGCCATGCTCTCCATCGCGACCCAAGCGCTGCAGTTCGCTTTCCAGCTCGGACAGCGTCCCAGCCAGAGCGCAGAACAGATCTGACAGCTCCCCGGGGGCACTTTTGCTTACCCCGAAGGATTGCTCCAGGCG
>NZ_JAOECR010000011.1:0-93850 GCF_029836955.1 Stenotrophomonas sp. GD04054
AAGGCAGCCAAGCATGGGCTCGGCTCTACATGATTGGGTCCTTCGGATCACTTCCGGGCCAGCGGTTTCACATTGTTCGCATAGCGTGGAAACGCAGGCGCGGCGAACTCCCTCAGCATGTGCAGGTGCGGCTGAAGCTTGAACCTGCGCAGATTGCCAATGGCTACTTCGCCGCCGCAAACCAGCGCTGGCTCAAAGCCATACATCTCATCCGCCATCAAGTGCCCGCAAGTGCTCACAACCCTGTCGAAAGGCAGCTCTTCGGCCCCATCCATCAGATCAAAGTCGTCAAGCTCCGCGCAAGCGAAGAATGCCTTGATGCCACCCTCCTGCCGTGCGAGAGACTTGGGTCTCAAACAGTTCTGAAGAGCAAATACTTCACTACGGATCGGATCGATGCTCACGCCAGCGCCTGATGCTTCGCCGCACAGGTAGAGCCGTCCAAACCCGCTTCTGGCAAACACATGGTAGGTATCGATCAGGGGAAATGGCGTACCAGACAACCACATGTGCATCAGGCCTTCGTAGTCCTCGGGATTCACCGTCCACAGCCGTCCATTGCCATAGTTCGCCCATCCATCCCGACGCCAATAGCTCAAGAGCGAATCAGGCAAGATGCCCGCCCACTTGGAGAACGCGGTCTCTGGCACCGGATCGTGTTCAGTTGCCTCACCGAAGCTCTCGATGAAGAGCGCGAAATCTTCATCATCTTCCATTGTCCCTCCCATCTTGGACTGTTTCGTCGGCGTGGACTGAGGCGCTCTTATATCTGGTGCTTCATCAGATTCTAAGAGCTGTTTACGACAGACCATTGGAAATTCATTCATTCACATTGCCGCCAGCCCCGCTTGACCCGCTCTCCCGCCGTGACCAACATGCGCCATCACCGCTGACGGATCACCGCGATGTACCGCACCCTTGCTGCCGCATTGCTCTGTGCCCTGTTCGCCGTTCCGATCGCTTCTGCACGTGGCGCTCCCGGCACTCTCTCTGCTCAGCTCGACACCCAACTGCAGGCCAACCGCGAGCGCTACGGCATCGCCGGCCAGGCGGTACTGGTCGCGCACAATGGCCAGGTGCTCTACCAGGGCGCCAGCGGCGAACGCGATCCCGCTGCCCATGTGCCTGCCACTGTCGACACCATCTTCGCCGCGCAATCCATGGCCAAGCTGCTGACCAGCACACTGGTGATGCAGCTGGTCGACCAGGGCAAGGTGGATCTGGACGCACCGGCCAGCCGTTATGTTCCGGACCTACCGACGGCATGGCAGGCGATTCACGTACGCGATTTCCTCAACCACAGCTCGGGTATCGGCGAGTATTACGACCGGGTGGACAACCGCTGGGTGAGCAAGGGCTACACCGGAGTGGCGCCTAACCTTGGCGCTGCACTGAAGGTGGCCGGCGCGACACCGATGCAGTTCGCCACCGGCAGCCGCGTGCAGTACACCCAGGCCAACTACCTGGTGCTGACCGCCTTGCTGGAAGCGCATTACGGCAAGCCCTACCCGGCCATCGCGCGCGAACGCATCCTGCAACCGCTGAAGATGACCAGCACCTCATGGGGCGTCACCAGCGTCCCAGCCACGCGCGCGGCAGTGCCTTACATCGGCAAGGACGGCCAACTGCAGCCGGCCAATGAAGACCCCTGGCCGAACTACGGTTGGGGCCACGCCGACCTGCAGACCACCGTGGGCGACATGAACCGATTCCTGCAGGCGCTGGCGACCGGCAAGCTGCTGCGCACGTCCACGCTGGAAACGCTCTGGCAGCCGCAGAAGCTGAGCGGCGGCGGCAGCAATTTCTTCTCCACCGGTTGGGACACCACTCGCAGCGACGGCTACACCCAGGTCGGCCACGATGGTGGCACCCGCGTGCGGGCACGGCTGGCCTACAAGGGCACGCTGGCCAGCGGTTACTGGGTATTCGTGTACCTGACCAACGGCAGCGCCCGCAATGTCTGGTCGAGCACGCTGGTGGAGAGCACGATGGCGGTGGCCGCGCCAGAGGAGTTTCCGCATGCGGTGCTGTCCGAGCGACTGATCGCGTATGCGCTGGATGACAGTGCTGGCGCGACCGAAGCAGTGCATCGCTGGCTGGGCGACAGCAACCAGGTTGCTGCCAGTGAACTGGAACGCGCGATCAATGCCGATGGATATGCCATCCGCGAAAGCCTCGGTGCACGCAAGGCACTGAAAGTATTCGCGCTCAACACAGAGCTGTATCCGAATTCGGCCAATGCGTGGGACAGCCTCGCGGAATGCCACGCCGCGCTGGGTGAGAAGGAAGCGGCCGATCGGCTGTATGCCAAGGCCAAGGCGCTGGCGAAGCCGGCTCTGTAGAGTCGAGCCGTGCTCGACTCCGGGACACAGAGGCAGTCGAGCAAGGCTCGACTCTACAGAAAGCGAAAGACAGTCGAGCAAGCTCGACTCTACAAGGAGCGCGGGCGGCCATACGCCGCCGATGGGTGACGTGACGTCGCCGACCTGTTAACTTGCGCGCCACTTCCTTGGTTTACAGCATTCCCGCATGTCGCTCTCGCCGTACCGCCCCACCCCGTCGCTGCTGTTCCTGGCCGTTTCCCTCTGCCTCTCCTCCACCGCCGCTGCGGCCCCGCAGGCCACCACGCTGGATGCGGTGCAGGTCACCGCTGCCGCCGATGCCAGCGCGCAGGCGCGCGAGGCGCTGAAGCGCGTACCCGGCGCCGGCAACGTGATTGACGTAGCCAAGGCGGACAGCCGGCTGTCCAGCAGTGCCGATGTGCTGGCCTACCAGCCGGGCATCAGCGCGCAGTCGCCAGGCAACGAAGGCACCAAGATTTCGATCCGTGGCTCAGGCATCAACCGGGGCCCGGGCGCGCATGCCTCGGGTATTGCGGTGTCGATCGACGGCCTGCCACTGACCGGCCCGGGCGGCACGCCCTACGAGCTGCTGGAACCGCTGTGGCTGTCCCGCGTGGAAGTACTGCGCGGCGCCAACGGTTTCGAGCGTGGCGCGCTGGCACTGGGCGGTGCCATCGACTACATCAGCCGCAGCGGCCGTGATTCGGCGGGCGTGCAGCTGCACTACGAAGCCGGCAGCCGTGGCTACCAGAAGCGCGGCATCAGCTGGGGCGGCGTCAGTGGCGATGTCGATTACTTCCTGGCCTACACCGATACCGAGTTCGATGGCTATCAGCGCCATGCGCGCGGCGACGGCAAGGGCGCAATGGCCAACATCGGCTGGCAGATCACGCCCGACCTGCAGACGCGCTTCTTCGTGCGCTACCGCGAGACCAATCACGAAACACCCGGTCGCCTGACCCGCGATCAGATCCGCAACGACCCACGTGCCGCGAATGCGGCCAACCTGGCTATCGATGCGCGCCGCCCGCAGCCGGGCAGCACCTGGGTGGGCAACGTCACCACGCTGCAGATCGATGAGGATTCCTCCCTGCAGGCCGGGCTGGTCTATCACACGTACCCGATGGACTTGAACGAGAGCCTGTACCGCCAGCAGCTGGACTACGCCAACCTCAACGGCACGCTGGACTATCGCCATCGCCACCGGCTGTTCGGCCTGGACAGCGAAACCACGGTCGGCCTTCGCGTCACCCACGATCTGGACGCCGATGTGCGCGAGTCGCTGCGCTTTGCCAGCAACGGCTACGCCGCCGGTACGCGCACGCGTGACTTCCGCCACCACGGCACCGACAGCACGCTGCACGTCGGCAATACCCTCACCTTGAACGACCGCCTGCGCATGCAGACCGGGCTGGCACTGATCAACACCCGCCGCGATGTGCAGGTGACCTGGCCAAGCAGCGGCGGCCGCCTGCGCGACCACGACTGGGACTACGCACCGCGGCTGGGCTTCACCTGGCAGCACAGCGCGCAGACCCAGTGGTTCGGCAACCTCAGCCGCTCGGTGGAAGCACCGCATCCGTGGTCGATGATCTGGGGTTCCAACCAGTACTTCGGGCCGGGCAATGGCCCGTCCACCGGCCGCCAGCGCGCGCCGGTACCGATGCAGAACCAGACCGCCACCACGCTGGAACTGGGCGCGCGCGGTGACGCGGCGCTGGGCCGCTGGGAACTGACCGGCTACTACGCGCACGTAAACCACGAACTGCTGAGCGTCGAACTGCAACCGGTGCCGAACCTGTTCATCGCCGAGAACAACGCCAGCCCCACCGTTCACCGCGGCATCGAAGCCGGGTTGGACAGCACCCTGTGGCAGGCTGCGCCGGGCCGCCTGTCGCTGCGCCAGGCGTACACCTTCAGTGACTTCCGCTATCGCCACGATGCGCGTTTCGGCAGCAACCGCCTGCCCGGCCTGCCGCGCCACGCTTACCAGGCCGAGCTGCGCTTCGATCACGCGTCCGGCCTGTACGCTGCGCTCAATACCGAATACGCCTCGCGCATCGCCGTCGACTACGCCAACAGCTACTGGGCCGACAGCCATGTGATCTTCGGCAGCCGCATCGGCTACGACGCACCCGGCGGTCGCTGGCAGGCCTGGGCGGAGATGCGCAACATCGGCAACCGCCACTACGCCGCCACGGTCACGCCAGGCTACAACGATGCCGGCAAGGATATTGCCCGCTCGACGCCGGGCGAAGGCCGTGGCATCTACGCTGGTGTGCGTTTGCGCTTTGACTGATGACCGCAGGCGGCGCCGGGTGTGATCCAGCGCCGCCGTTTCAATGTCAGCTGATGCGCCACGCCGGCAGGCGCTCGCTGCGTTTCCAGATGGACGGCGCGAAGCCGATCAGCACCATCGCCGCCAACCACTTCGGTGAGGTAGTGAGCAGTGTCGATGTGAGCGAGCCATCGACGGGGGCAGCCATTTCCTGCCACGGGTTGTAGCCCAGGTAGACGATGCTGCCAGCCCACCACAGCAACGCCACACCGAAACCCACCAGCAACAGGGCCAGCGTTCGGCAGGTCCAGCGCTGCGAGGTGGTACCCCATTCGCGTGATACCGCCACCAACAGGCCCACCACCAGCAGCGAAATCAGGGCCACCAGGCCGATATCGACCTTGGGCCCAATGCGCTCATAAGTGCAGGCGCGGCATTGCGCCTCTTCCGTAGCGGTGGTGGTGGCATTTTCGGTGATGTCGGCCTGCCCGGCTGCGGGCTGCGCCAGTGCTGCAAACGGCAACAACACCGCCAGCAGCACCATCATGGTCCAACGAAACAACGTCCTGTTGCGGTGTGCAGCGACATCCATGCGCTCTTCCTCGTCAGTGGTGGTTGACAGCCGGCCACATACCTTGGCCTTGGCGCGGATCATAGCGCAGGGTAGGCCAGGAACGAAAAACCGGGCTCGGCCATCCACATGCGCCGCTACAGCGCCCGAAATGCCTGGGCCAGACTGACCGCACCTGGTGCCAGCTCCTGTGCGAGCGATCCAACAACGGTGAAAAACACCAGCAACCCGAGCAACGGCCAGATCGTGTGCGTCACGCATACCCGCCACCATCCCTGCTCCTGCATACCCTGCATGCGCCGGTACAGGCCTCCGGCGATGGCCGCGTCCACCAGCAGCTCAGCCATCAGCACTGGCGCCGACCACACAATCCACACGCTGGCCAGCAGAACGGTCGCCACCAACGCGACGAGGCCGAGGATCGCGAGCAACGGCAGGCCCGCTTCGTCTTCGGCCAGGCCGGTCAATGGCAGCTCACCGGCATCGTCGCCGCTGACCCGCGCCGACTCATTCCACGAAGCTGACGCGCCGCCACCTCCAGAACGGCCACCGACGCCGCTCCACGGTGATTCCACGGCACTTCCACGAGGCGATGGGCTACCACTGCCCACATCCGCCGACAGGCCATCCAGCACGTTGTCCCAGCGCCAGCGGATCCAGATCCACATCAGCAGCAGGAACACGCCATAGGCCAACAGCACGGCCATCGGGTAGCGAAGCAGCATTGCGTCGATACCGGCCAGACGCAGCAGATGCGAGGCAAGGAAACCGGCCGCACCGGTCAGGGCCACGATCAATGCCATCTGCAGGCGCGGCCAGCCGCGTTGCTGCAGATGCTGCCGCGCGCGCACGACTTCACTGCCGCGATTAGCCGGCAGCTTCAATGGGCTGCGTGTAAAGAAACGGGTGCGTTTCATCGGCGCCGCTGGATGCCGCAGATCGTGCAGCGTGGAAGCTCGAAAACCTGATACTGCATGCGGACATCCTTGCCGGGCACGCGTAAGCGGTGGTGGGCGGATTCTACCGCGGGCAGGTCCGCTGTCCAGACGGCGGACCTGTGCCATCGATCTTCAGCTGCGGTCGATGATCCGCACGATGCGACCGTCCTCAAAAGCGAACTCGCTGCGTCCCTGCAGGGCCAGTTCCGTGCCCGCACTGGGACCATCGGGAATGTCCTGCGCGAACACGCCACGCCAGCCGATGCTGGCCAGCGCCATGCCATCCTCGAAGGTCAACTCGAGCAACCGCTGCTCGCGCTCGCGGAACAGCGGCGCCGATTGCCGTGCCAGTTCGCCGAAGGCATCGATGCCTTCGGTGACCATCGTCAGCTGGCTGCCGCTGTGGTTCTCGAATCGCACGTTATGCGCCAGCACCGCCAGCATGGCGTCGATGTCGAAGCGGTTGTAGGCCTGCAGGTAGTGCTCGATCAGGTGGCGGCAGTGCGATTCGTCCATGGCGGCGTCCAGTCAGGGCCTGCGCCGAGTCTCCCGCGACCGTGCCGCCGGATCAAGGCCGCGCGGCGGCTTTCAACAACTGCGCGGCCACCTGGTCGAACGGTGCGATGTCCTGCAGTGCGCGGCTCATCGCCACCGCACCTTCCACGCTGGCAATCACCAGACTGGCCAGCCCACCCGCGGCGGCCGGATCGTGTCCGTCGGCGACGAACGCTGCGGCCAGATGGCCCTGCCAGCGCGCGAATACCTCTGCAGCTGCCGCGCGCGGCTGGCTCGGTACGGCCTCCACCGGCTCCTCCACCGCAGCGGCCAGCACCGGGCAGCCGGCGCGGAAATCGGTGCGCAGCAGGCGCTCGCGCCACATCGTCAGGAACTGCTGCAGGCCCTGCACCGCCCCGCCCTTCAGCAGCTCCACCAGCAACGCTTCGACCTTGTCGCCGGCCATATGGGTGGCACGCGCCAACAGCTCCTGCTTGCCGCCGGGAAAGTGGTGATAGGTGGAGCCCAGCGGTGCCTCGGCCAGCTTGGTGACCTCACGGATGCTGGTGGCATTGAGACCCACGCGCGCCAGCATCTGTGCCGCAGCATCAATCACGCGTTGTGGCGCATCAGAGGGACGCGGGCTCACGGGAGGCTCCTTGCCAGGACAGTCGTCATAGATTAGCGTACCGGCGATTCTATAACAGTCGTCATAACCATGAATCTCTGGTTCCGCCTGCTCCACCTGCTCCTGTGCAGCCTGTTCCGGCCCAAGCTGGAGGCCCCGTTCGGGGTCTCGCGGCTGCAGTTCCGGGTACTGCCCAACGACCTGGACAGCAACCTGCACATGACCAACGGCCGCTACTGGAACATCTTCGACCTGGGCCGGCTGGACCTGATCCTGCGCATGGGCCTGGGCCGGGTGGCGCTGCGCGAGAAGTGGGCACCGATCGTCGGTGCCGGCACCATCCAGTTCCGCCGCGAGCTGAAGCCGTTCCAGCGCTTCACCCTGGAAACGCGCCTGGTGGGCTGGGTCGGTTCGCGCGGCATCATGGAGCAACGCGTACTGATCGGCGCCGAACAGAAGATTGCCACGCGCGCGCTGCTGGTCACCGGCATCTACGACCGCCGCACGCGGCAGTTCCTCGGCATGCCGAAGATGATGGAAGCGATCGGCGTGGTCGCCCCGCCGTCGCCGCCGCTCAGTGCAGCCGCCGAGGCGCTGCTGGCTGCCGATGCCGCATTGAAGCAGGACGACGCCTGAGCGGGCTGGATGTGCGCGCCATGCAGGTGCTGCCGCCTCAGCCCGGCAGCCGCAAAACTCCGACCACACCACAGGCGACGCCTGCCAGCAGGATCGAGTAGATCAACCACACCGGCCCACCCTGCGAATAGCCGAAGATCACCCATGCCTCACGGATCGGACGGCGGGTCATCCAGGGAATCAGCAGCAGCGCCAACAGCGGCAGACCGCAACTCATGCCGGCTGCCAGCAGCAATGGAAGTGAATCTGTACTGGCGTAGTGACCCAACGGCCAGATCAACAGGCCGCTGATCAACCCGAGCAGGAAAAGCGCGTTTGCACTCCAGATGGAAGCGCGATGGCGGCGTCGCAGGTAGACCAGACTACGGCCGCGGTAGTGACTGGGAAGTCGACCGGCAGCTCGCCGTGCAATCATCGTGGCGATACTGCCGCCCACCAATCCACTCCATATGCCCGTATCCAGATCCATCTGCTCCCCCGAGCATGTGTACCTGGAGCATCATGACATGACCTCCGGCGCGTCAACGCAACAGTGGACTACACCTTCGGCATGTTCTTGGTCACGCAATGGATGCCGCCACCGCCACCGGCGATGGCATCGATATCCACCTGCTCGATCACGCGGCCGGGATACATGTCTTCCAGTAGTTCGCGGCAGAATCCATCGGCTTCGTCGTCTCCGAACTGCGGCGCGACCACTGCGCCGTTGATCGGCAGGTAGTTGATGTAGCCCATCGCCAGATCGTCGTTGTCGCGCGTATGCACGTTGTCGCGTCCGTCCAGCGGCGGCGGCAGCGTATGCACCTGCAGGCGACGGCCATCGGCATCGGTGGCCCCGCGCAGGATCCGCAGATGCTCGCGGGTCAGGTCGTAATCGTAGGACTCCGGATCGTTGTCCAGATTGGCGATCACCACGCCCGGGCGTACGAAGCGCGCATAGAAGTCCACGTGCGCATCGGTGATGTCCTTGCCGGCGATGCCGGGCAGCCAGATCACCTTGCGCAGGCCCAGGTGATGCTTCAGCTCGGCCTCGATATCCGCGCGCGACCAGTCCGGATTGCGGTTGCGGTTGACCCAGCAGCTTTCGGTGAGGATGGCCGTGCCATGGCCGTCGACTTCGATGCCACCGCCCTCGCCCACCAGATCGCTTTCCAGCAGCGTCGCACCGGTCACCTGCGCCAGCCACGGCGCCACCGCGCCATCGTTGCGCGCGCTCTGCTTGCCGCCCCAGCCATTGAAGTTGAAGTCGACCAGGCCCAGCCCGCCCTGGCCATCGGTGACGAAGCACCCACCATAGTCGCGCACCCAGATGTCATCCAGCGGCACCTCGAGGAACTCGATGTTGTCGCGGCCACAGCGATCCTGCGCCTCCTTCAACTGCGCCGGGCGGCACAGCACGCTGACCGGCTGGTGGCGGGCGATGGTACGGGCCAACCGCGCCACGGCGGTGTTCACCGCATCGGCTTGCGCGCCCCACACCCGCGGCTGCGCGGCGAAGGCAAGGAACACGCGTTCCTGTGGGCCGTGCTCGTCCGGCATGCGCCAAGTCCCCGCACCTGGCCCTGCTGCAGCCACGCGACCCGGCAGCCCGGCCAGGCCCAGAGCAGCCAGGCCGCCAAGGCCGGCGGCGCCCGCCAGCTGGGTGAGGAAGTGACGACGGTTGCTCATGACAGGCTCCATGGCCGGTGTGGGATGGGCGCTATGCTGCGCTTGCCGACACATAAGAACAAACGATAGATTCAGCCATCAATTGAACAGTTTTACTTATCTGAAATGCTCAAGCACTGGCCACCACTGAACGCGCTACGGGGTTTCGAGGCTGCCGCCCGGCTGGGCAGTTTCCACCGTGCGGCGGAGGAACTGCACCTGACCCAGTCGGCCATCAGCCAGCAGATCCGGGGCCTGGAAGCGTCGCTGCAGCAGCCGTTGTTCTTCCGGCAGGGCCGCAGCGTCACCCTCACCGATGCCGGCATCGACCTGCTGGAAACAACGCAGGCGCTGCTGCGGCAGCTGGCCAGCGGCATCCGCCGGCTCGATCAGTACCGCAAGCCCAATCAACTGATCGTCAACGCCAGCCCGGCCTTTGCCCGGCATTGGCTGGTGCCACGCCTGGCCAGCTTTCACCGGCTGCATCCCGACGCCGACCTATGGCTGCTGACCAGCGAGGAAGCGCCGGACATGACCACGCAGACGCTGGACGTAGCGGTACGTGATGACCTCGACTCACAGGCGCAGTGCCAGCATCGCGTGCTGCTGCAGGATCGTCTCTATCCAGCCTGCCATCCGGCCCTGCTCGCCACACCGGCGCACGAACGCCTCACCCTGCATGGCGAGCGCGAGATGGACTGGAGCCAATGGCAGGTGCAGGGTGGCGCCGATGTCGGCCAGCGCCGCGAGGGAATGAATTTCTCCGAGCCCGGGCAGTTGCTGGATGCAGCCTGCCAAGGGCTGGGCATCGCACTGGTCAGCGAACTGCTGAGCACGCGTGCGTGCGAACAAGGCCTGCTGCAACCATTGGATGATGCACGCGTGCGCGGCCCACGCTGGAGTTGGCTGGTACATGAGGAGAGTGCAACCAATCCGCTGGTGATCAGTTTCTGCGAGTGGTTGTTGGCAAGCCTGCCCGGCGGAGCTACTTCTGCTGCAGCGCGCGCTTGACCGCCGCCTCGGCCAACGGCGCCATCACCGCATAGCCCTTCGCCGTAGGATGCACGCCGTCGTCGGCCAACTGCGGGTCCAGTCCGCCGATCGCATTGGCCATCGGCGTGTAGTAGTCCAGATAGACCAGCTGCTGTGCATCGGCATAGCGCTTCAATGCCGTGTTCAATGCACGCACCTTGGGCGCAGGTGCTGTGCCCGGCAGCCACGGGTAATCGCTGACCGGCAGCACTGATGCCAGTACTACGGCGATGCCATGTGCACGGGCAAGGTCCACCATCGCGTGCAGGTTGTCTTCGATCATCGCCTGTGTGGATGGGCCGGTGTTGCCGGCAATGTCGTTGGTGCCGGCCAGGATCACCACCACCTGTGGCTTCAGTGCCAGCACGTCCTGCGGGAAACGCACCAGCATCTGCGCCGTGGTCTGGCCGCTGATGCCGCGGTTGAGCCAGCCCTTGCCGGGGAAGAAACCGGCACTGCCTTCCCTGCCCCAACCTTCGGTGATGGAGTCACCGAAGAACACCACGCGCGGCTGGCCGGGCACCGCATCAGGTAGGCGCGCATTGGCATCACGATAGCGTTGCAGCTCCGGCCAATCGGCCAGGCGCTGCTGCATGAAGCGCACTTCGTCGGGGCGTAGCTGGTCGATGGGCGTCTGCAGTAGCGGGTTGACTGCGACGGCCTCAGCGGCGCCCAGCGGAGAAGCCAACGCGAGGCCCAACGTCACGACAGTGGCAGTGGCAAGCTCAACAGGTCCACGCATGCGGGTACTCCTGAAATCATCTTCAGCAGTCTAACGCCCCGCCCTGTGCTCAGCGTGCAGCCGTACGCGCCGCCACACCCGTGACTTTCGCCGGCATCCACATACCCGGCGTCCAGCCGCTGGCGGCCAGGATCGCCTTCGGGTTGTCCTGCTGGATCAGCGCACGCACCGCGTCACGCTTGTTCTTGGCCTGCAGGTAATAGGCCTTGGCGATGCGGTATCCCACCCAGTACCCGAGGTCATAGGGCTCCTGCGAACCGGGCTTGTAGTTGTACAGCCACGGCGACAGATCGGTGCTGTCCAGATCCAGCGCGAATGCGCTTTCGATATGCACTTCCCGACCACGGGTCCAGGCCGCATGGCGCCCGTTGCCGACGTTGCCGGAAATCAGTTCGGCGATGAACTCAGCAATGCCCTCGCCCAACGAAACACGCAGCACCGTCGCATGCGGGTCGCCCGGCTCGAAGTCGGTCAGGCCGGTCTGCTGGATGTGCACGTACTCGTGCGCGATCACATGCACGAAGCGGTCCTGCACATTGGGATTCATGAAATCGGCTGCGCACAGCGCTTCCAGGCCGATGATCACGCCGCTTTTCGAGGTCAACCCTACCGGACGACCACGGCCGACGGCGATGGTCACCGGCGGAAACGCAGCCTGCGGATAGATGGCCTGCAGGTTGGAAAACACCTGCGTCAGACGTTGTTTCACCGCCGGCAGTTCGGCCAGGCAGCTTCGCCCCTGCACATACAGCTCCGGCTGGCTGGCGATGGACTCGGCAATGCGCTCGGGGGTGACCCGGCGCGCCTTGGCCAGCTCGGCCAGGCCCGCCGAACCCTCGGCCATGTAGCCACGCAACTGCGCAACGCTGGGTTTGCCACCTGCGTTGTCGTACAGCGCGTAGAAACGGCTGACATCGTCAGTGACAATCTGCGGCCCGGCCGGTGCCGCCGCCGTGGCCATGCCAACCACCCCGGCACAGGCCAGGGCCAACAGGCCGCGCAGGATCATGGACATCGCTCCGTCCTTGGTGGAGTGCATGCGAAGCGCGCAATCTATCACTCCGGCCCGGCCGTCGCAGCAAGCAGATGCGGGCACCCCGGCGCTGTGCCAGACTCGCGTTGGCACCTGCCACGGAAGATAGAGCACCCCGCGATGATGATCGTTCCCGCCTACTGGGCCGAAGCCCGCCTGCAGGCCCGTTTCCGTGGCCGGCCGGTGGTGGTGCGCCGCTTCGGCTGGTCCGACGAAGGCCCTGCCGAGGCGCAGGTGCACGCCGACCGCCGCGCCAATGAAGCCCTCAATGCCATCCTCGCCGGACAGGTGCTGCCGCGTCGCGAAGTGCGCAGCAACTACGGCGTGGAAGGCGTGCCGATCCGCGAGCAGATCGTGCAGCGCGACGGCGACGTCGTCATAACCCGCAACAGCTATGGCGCACTGTGCCTCAACAGCCCGGACGTACTGTTCGCCGACATCGACCATGCGCAGCCGCCAGCCGGCTGCGTGATGCCAGCCATCGTTGCGGCGGTCGTGCTGCTTGCCGGCGCCGTCACCGGCACGCTGCTGTGGCATTGGCTGGTGGGACTGGTGCTGGGCGTGGCGGCGGTGGTTCTGGTCAATGCCGCATTGCTGATGCGCCGCAGGCAGCGGCTGGCCGCCGCCGGGGGCGCCGAGGGGTTGGCGCTGCGACGCGTGGAAGCCTTCAGCGAACAACACCCCCACTGGCATCTGCGCGCCTACCGGACGCCTGCGGGACTGCGTGTACTGGCGATGCATGCCACGTTCTCGCCGGAGGACGAGCAGCTGCAGGCATTCTTCAAGGCACTGGGCACCGATACCCTGTACGCGCGCATGTGCCGGCTGCAGCATTGCTTCCGTGCGCGACTGACACCGAAGCCGTGGCGCGTCGGCCTGAAGTACCGCATCCGCCCGCCAGTGGCCGCGTGGTCATCCGAACAGGCCAACAATCCGGATCGATTGGCCTGGATTGCCGAGTACGAAAAGAAGAGCGCCGGCTTCGCAGCCTGCGCTTATCTACGCAGTTTCGGCGATACCACCCGGGTGCATGCCAAGGCCGAGCACGTGCGCGACCTGCATGACGGGTTATCCCACGCGCAGGACCGCCTACCGCTGGCGTGAGGGCGGGTGCTCAGTCAGCGCTCTGCACGAACGGCTGCCCTGCCAGGGTAGTGCCCAGCCGCACCGCGATCTGTTGACCGTCCTTTTCGAAGGTCGTCGCACACTGCTTTCCGTCCTTCTGGCATCCGACTTCCGGAAAGCCCTCCAGCGACTCCGGCGCGCCCTGCGCAGGTTTCGCCTGCCAGCCTGCAGCATCCAGCAGGCGCTTGGCCTTGGCGTAAGGCATGCCGGCGACAATGCCCAATTGCGTCAGCTCAGCAGGAAACGACTGAGCATATGCCGTTGAAACTAGGGCCAACGACAACGTTGCAGCAAGGAGAATGGCTTTCATTGCACCGACCTGGAACGAGCGATCAGGTTCAGCCTAGACCATTTGCGTGGCATGCGAATGTGCCGGTAACACGTCGTTACCGAGTCTCCACAGTTGATTGCAGAGCATCCATGGATGATCAATCTGCCGTTTCCTAGCGCAGGGTTCCACAACGCAGCGCCTCCAAGGCAAGGTCGCCGCGTAATCTGTTCTGAAACCAAGCGATCTTGAAGCGTTCGCGTGTGGGTTCTCCCGCAGGTAGCAGCCCCATCAATGCATCGCTCAACGCCGGACGCCACTCTTCCTGAGCACCTTCCAGAACCTGCTGATCGAAGTCCGCCGACGACAGGCGCTTCCAAGGCAGCATCATCGTGTGCTGGGAGGTGGACACCAAGACGGTATCCGGGTGGCCCAGCCGGGATACGACCACGGTCATGATGGGATAGTCATCGGTCCGGAGACTGTTGAAGTGCTCTGCAACGCGCTCCTGCAAACCCTGCCCGGCCAGAGCTTGCCGTGCCCAGGCCTGCTGCTGGGCAAACGAACATCTGGCCGGCGGCATGCTGCGCAGCTCCGGATCCAGCTTGAGTATCGCGGGCCGGTCCAGCTGCGAAGTGATCAGATCCACCGTGGCGTCCCTGGTCAACGGTGCTGCCCGCAGCGCGGCCTCGAACGCTGACAGCGCCCCGAACGGCAGAAGCTCCGGCAAACGCGGCTGGACGTCGGGCGCATCAACCACCTGTACACGGGTGGTCAAGCCATAGGCATCGCGCCGGATGACCCAGCGCTCAGATACAGAACCCCAACCAGACCAGTCGTACGTCACGTGCACGCTCATCGGGGGCTGCACCGCCATTGCCACGGGAGAAACCAACAACGTGGCCAGTACCAACATCCATGCCTTCATGAGACTTTCCTATCTCTGTCGAACAGCAGCCGAGCATGGCGCGGCTCTACAGGATGCAGGAAGGCCGCCCGAAGGCGGCCTCGTGCAAAGCAGTCGAGCTCGCTCGACGCTACTTGGCGTTCTTCACGTAGGTGTCGAACCAGTTCAGCATCTCCGACACCAGCTGCTCGTTGGACTCCAGCGCGGTGTACCAGTGCGGTTCGTTCGGCAGCATCACCAAGCGGGTGGTACCGCCGTTGCCACGAATGGCCTGGTACAGCTTGCGCGACTGGAACGGTTCGGTGCCCGGGTTGGCATCGTCCTCACCGTGCACCAGCAGCAGCGGCAGCTTGATCTTGTCGGCATAGAAGAACGGCGAGGCCTTCAGGTACACGTCCTGCGCCTGCCATACCGAGCGACGCTCGTTCTGGAAGCCGAACGGGGTAAAGGTCTTGTTGTACGAACCGCTGGTCGCCACACCGGCCTTGAACAGGTTGGTGTGCGCGATCAGGTTGGCGGTCATCAGGCCGCCATGGCTGTGACCGGTCACGCCGATGCGGTTGCGGTCGACCACGCCCATGTCCACGGCCTTGTCCACCGCTGCCTTGGCGTCGGCTTCCAGCTGCTCCAGGTAGGTATCGTAGGCGTTCTTCGGGTCACCCACGATCGGGAACGAGGCGTTGTCGATGATCGCGTAGCCGGCCAGCAGCATCAGGCGGTACGGCTGCAGGCGGGTGAAGGTCTGCTGCGAACCGGACACCTGGCCGGCCTGCGCGGCATTGGCGAAGTCGGCCGGGTAGGCGTACAGGATCGCCGGCACGCGCTGGCCCTCCTTGTAGCCCGGCGGCGTGTACAGGGTGAACGACAGGTCCACGCCATCGGCACGCTTGTAGGTCACCAGCTGCTTCTTGATCTGGCGCACTTCCGGGGTCGGGTCGACCAGTTTGGTCAGCGCGGTCGCGGTGGACGCGAACTGCGCCTCGCCGGTCTTCGCATCGGCCACTGCCTCCCCCTGCTGGCGGATGAAGGCGTTCGGCGGATCGATCACCGACTGGTGCCAGGTCAGGTAGCGCCCCGGCGTGTTGCTGAAGCCGAGGAACTGTTCGTAGGCGTCGGCACTGCTACGGAACAGGCGCTCGCTCTTCAGCGTGCCCAGGTCCAGGCGGTCGAGGAACGGACGATCGCCCTGCGGCGAGGCGCCACGGCCGCTGAGGAACACGTGGTTGCCCTCACGGCGCACGACCTGCGCGCCATTCGGCAGGCGGGTAAACACCAGGTTGCCGGGGTTGCCGTACAGCTCATCGCTGGACATGTCCCACAGCAGGCGACCGTCCTTCTTCGGCTGGTCCACATCCACGATGCGGGTCTGCATCCAGTGACGGTTCTCGTCGTTCTCGTACTGGAAGGCTACGGCCGGATCGGCGGTCCACGCAAACCCTTCAAAACGCTGCGCGGTACGGGTGATTTCGGTCGGCTTGCCGTTGAACGGCGCCTTCAGCATCAGCACGCGGTCACGGTGCGGCACGTTGACCTTCCAGTCGCCCTTGTCCAGCGCTTCGGCATAGACCAGGGTCGCCGGATCGGTGGCTCGCCAGTCGAAACCGCGCGGGCCTTCCGGTACGCCGTGCACCGGCACGCGATCCGCCAGCGGCAGGCTGGCGATCGGCATGCTGCGGCCATTGCTCACGTCCAGTACGGCCACGTTGTTGGCGAAGCGCTGGTAGGTCACCGCATGTGAGTACGGCGCCTTGATCGATTCGGTCAGCACGTGCACGCCGTCGGGCGCGGCGCTGACCTCGTTGAACAGCGCAGGCTGCCCCACCGGGCGCACGCTGCCCGCGGCGGTATCGACCACGGCCAGCTGCGAAGCGCCGTAGTAGGCGAACAGCTTTTCATCATGCACGCTGGTCAGCGTGTCGCGGGCTTCGTAGGTGCTGCTCTCGCCACTGCTGCCCAGCGATTCCTGCGCATCCGGACCGGTCGGCACGCCACCGTTGGACGGCGCCGGACCGTGATTGGCCGGCACCAGTTTCACCAGCAGGTTCTGGCTGCCGCCCAGCCACTGCACGGTGTAGCCGAAGATCGGATTCAGCTGCACGTTCGGCACCTGCTTCACCTGGCCGGTGGCTGCATCGCCCACCCACAGCTGCACGCTGGTATCGACCGCATTCTGGAAGGCGAAGTGGCTGCCATCGGCCGACCACAGCGCGCCGGTGGCGCAGCCCTGCGGCAGGTTGACCTTGGTCTCCTTGCTGCTGCCGATATCGACCAGGGTGAAGTCGGCCACGCAGGCCGGAATACCGTAGCCGCCGGGGGTGTCATGCCGACTGCGGTTCTTCGGCTCCAGCCGAACGCCGGCCAGCTTCAGGTACGGCTGGGCGACGCGGCTGATCGACGGATAGGTCTGCGCGGTGGTCAGCAGCAGGCGCTGGCCGCCCGGGGCCACGTTCGGTGCTGGCGGCGGCGGTGCCTTCAGCACCTTGAGCAGGTGCTCCGGCGGCTTCGCGTAATCGGCAAGCGCCGGGCCAGCGGCCAGCAGGCCGACGGTGGCAACGGCAACTGCCGCTGCCAGAGAGGTTTGACGGATCAGCATCCTTATCCCCTGGGGTGTGAATGGGTACCCGGAATCGGGCATGGCCCCGAATCTAGCACCGCAGGAGTTGTCGTGAATGGGCCGGAAGGGCTAGTGGCCGGATGGGGCAAAGTGCATCGGAGAACAGGCCGCGGGGCACTCAAGAAAGAACTGAAGCTGGCTCCAGGCAACGATCTACTGCCACTTTCCGGGAGAGATGGCTCCTTTAGCCACGATTCCCGGCCCCCGATTTTCCTGTCCGGCTGCCCTTGCGGCGCCTAGCATCAACAACACCCCTACCCCGTCAGCAGCACAATGATCCTCCGAAAAATCTACCTTTATCTCGATCCCGACGAGTTCCCCAAGGAAGTCGCCATACCTTTCGGCTTCAGGTCGCGATACGCGTGCAATTTTCTGGAAAGGAAACTTAAACCCCTTCGATTTCATTCAGCTGGATTCAACAGGATTATTATTCAAGGATCAGCACTTCAAACCAATGAAAAGATCGTCAAGGGCTCGAATGCAATCAGCTCACCAGTACCATTCCAGATCGATCACTACGAAAAATTAAACAACAACGATCGCCACGAATTCTACCTTTCAATGATCGAGCGTGGACTCAATACAGTCTCCCTTCACCACCCCATTCCGACACCGGAACTAACGGAAGCAATCGACCTTTTCAGAAATTCCGGATATAAAAACGAATGGACGCACCAAACTAAATATTATAGAGAAGACGGACTCCGGGCATCGCTTCTATGCAGGCTCACGCCGGATTCATTCTCGCTCACCCTCAACGTGACCCAGGGCCGCGAGATCATACTTGAAAACACAATACTTGAAACAAAACCCGATGAACTCATATTCGCAGATCAATTCAAGAGCCTTGAGCGGCACAAAGATACCGTCATAGTGAGAGACAAATTCGGAAATATCTTTTATCAGACACCAAATATATAAGCGCACGAATGCATAGAGGAAATTCCAAGGCCACCGTCAAATGGAAGAACGGCCACTACGTTGTCCTTAAACTAAAAGCAGACCTTTTCACCATTGCCCAGATGCGCAACCGACCGGTGATGCGCTTCTTCGACATCTGCTCAAGCGAAGACACCTGGGACTCCCCTGATCTGAGCCAATGTCGCCCGTTGTTCCAAGCGTTCGTCGGCATGGTGGTCCAGCAACGACTGGCGACGAGGAAGATAGTCATTGGTACGCACTGCCCAACTGAACTTCCCCACTACTGGATTGCCCCATATACCTCCTTCGACAGGCAGTACTTCGCGGGAGGCCCTAACAGCGTCTTCTTTGGCGGACGTCTGATCGACCTTGGACCCGGGAACGACCTTGATGTCACACTGGCCCCCGTGATCAAGCACAGCCTCTCCGTCGAAGAAGACCGGGAAGCAATCGAACGGTTCGAGCTGACCAACATGTGGGGAAGTCACGACCTGCAGGACAGGCTTATTCGACATTTCACCACATCGGTAGATCGGGACGACCTCAAATTCGAGGTGTTTCCCGATCTTTGGCCGGATCGGCAGGCATTGAGCCCCCTGACGCGCAGATTGCCCGAGTGGCTGCGCTAGCCGTCGGTGGCTCCAACGGGCAATCCGCTCCCAATGCCAGGCTTGGCTTGGTACTACTGCTGGACGTGCAGGTCCCAGGCAGTCAGGTAATCGGGGTCGACCACGATCATGCCACTGTTCCGCATGCGGTATTCGCCTGGCTCGGCCCGCTGGTACTGGTCGAGCATGGGCGGCAGGTAGCGCTCATGGCCATCGTCTTCGTCGGCCAGCACCACGCCTTCGTCGGCACTGATGCGCAGCACCGTTCCCGCGTACTGCTCCAGTCCCTGCACCTGGCCGTCGCCGCCGTAGCGGGTCACCCCGACCAGCACCAGTTTTCCGATCATTTCCTCGACCTTGGCATCGTCCAGGGCCGGCAGCATTCGTTCGTATTGGTCGCTCATCGGTGCACCTCCAAAGCCTGCAGGATTTTCATGGACAAGCCAGCCTCCGCGCTGCGAAGGCCATCGGGCAACGCAGAGGACAATCTGGCGGGCGTATGCCTGTATTGCAGGGCCGGCAAGAGCATGCCGGGACCGCATCGGGTGAACAGTGGCAGATGCTGTGGGTGGCGGCCATCCGTGCCGGCAAAGTGGCCGTATCAGACCAGGGTCAACACCACGCGTTGCATTGCATGCAGGGTAAAGCGTGACAGCTGCGCAGTTGTTGCATGACGGCCTCCTGTTGAAGGTCACACGCGAAGTTGATGCTCCATGGACCCGATGCTGACATCGCGCGCGGCATGGTCAAGTGAAGAATGCGCACCCGTTCACCTTTTGTAACGCATTCGGGTGCCTCGATTACGCTTAACCTCTGCTTCATCCGGCTGGCCCTAGGGTCAGCCTTCAATCTGCAAGGAACGCACATGCCCCGGTACGCATTCATACGACCGTGGACGCTCGCACTTTCAGCGGCCACGCTCTGCGCCTGCGCACATGCCGCCGACCGCACGCCGACTTCTCAAGGAACCGACACCATGGCCCCCGCCGTATCCGAGACCACCTCACCCTCCCCGCTCAATGCCGAGCAGTTGCTGCTGCGCCTGTTGGACCTGATCAAGGTCACGACCTCCACCCGTGAGCTCACTGCCGAGCGCCTATCCGCGGCAATGCAGGCGCCGGCGCAGGTCTTCGGCCCCGGCCACTTCGGCTATGGCGGCACGCTGACACCGGAATGGGGCTATGGACTGGAAGTGCAGCGGGCCGGCACTGCCGACGCGCGGCTGGACCTGAACTTCATGGACACCAGCAGCGATCGCAAGGCCTCGGCTGCGGCGATCTGCCAGGTCGACTTCAACCACTTCGCTTCCGCACTGGATGCCGCCGGCTTCAAGCGCGAGACGGTGCGCGGCGAACACGGCCGGGTGATCTACGACCGCTTCGATCGACCGCAGCTGAGCATCAAGGTCGACACCATGCCCGAGAACCCTCACGCCCTCGGCGACGCCACGCATGCCTGCGTGCGTCTTGTCACCGTGCAGTAAGGGGAGCCATCAATGACGATCCTTTCCGCAGAAACGGAACGCCTGCTGGGCGAGTTCGCCGGCAAGACCGACGTCACCAGCGACCAGGTCGACAACCTGCGCAACGTCATCGCGGGCTCGCCCGTGCTGGCAAAGCAGGTGGACGCCGCCATCGCGGCAGGCTATCTGGAACGCTTCGAACTGTTGCCCGCCACAAGCAATGCGGGTGGTACCTACGAGACCGGCACGAAATCCATCAACCTGCCCGCCAGCAGCTTGTCGACCCCGGCGGCGCCGGACCGGTTCGACGCGGCCGAGGCCACCTTTGTGCTCGGTCACGAGATCCAGCACGGCTTCAACGATGCTGATGTCGAGCGCGCCTACGTGCAGTTCGAAGCCGACGTGGAGCAGGTCGCGGGCCGTACAACGAGCCATGATTACACCGAGGCCATCGGCACCCTGCTCGCGGCCAACCGCCGCGATGAGGCTTCTTCGAACATCGCAGGCTGGAATGCGCTGGTCAGCCAGGTACGTGCCAGCAACCCGGACGCCACCCTGCGCGACCTGTATGAAGCCAGTACCCGCTCGACAGATGTCATCCAGTCGCGACCCGGCCCGCCGATCACCTATGCCCCGCACCCGGAGCTGACCCTCAATGCGGACCTGACCATCTCCCCCACCGCAGCCAACATCGAGGGAATGGCCAGGCACTATTACGATCAGGGCGTCAGCACCGGCCTCGGCCATCATGGGAATTCGGACTACCAGAATTTCTACGGCGCCCTGGCGATCGGACTGGCCAGCGAATACGAGGCCGCGAATCCAGCGCCCGATGGCGTCAGCCGGATGGAAGTGAACATGAAGAAGCTGGGCCTGGATGAGCGCCTACTGGAGCAGAACGGGCTCAACCTCGGCGAGGGCTCGCCCCCGCGCCAGCCCTACTTCGATACCAGTACCTCGCCGTCGACGCTGCATTACTTCGACCACACTGAGGGCACGCATACGCATGTGCCGATCACCACACAGCATGCGGTGGAGGGCGATGGCTTACCGACGCTGCTTGCGGAAGGCCGTGACCGTTCGCTGCACGAGCAGATCCGCGGCAAGGTAGCTGAGCTGGATGCTGCCAACGGACGCAGTTTCGATGCGTCCAGCGAGCGCCTGAGTGCCAGCCTGCTGGTGCTGGCCCGCGAAAACGGCCTGGACCGGGTCGACCATGTGGTGCTCAGCCGCCAGACCGAGGGTGCGGGCGCGGCGCAGAACATCTTTGTGGTGATGGGGCCGCTGGAAGATCCGGCCTCGCTGCGCGCCTCATCACCCACTGCCGAGGCCGCCCAGCGTCCGGTGCAGGACAGCCTGGATACGCTTGCCGTGGTCAACCAGCGGCAGGCCGCTCAGGCCACGCAGGAACAGGTCCGCGTGCAGGAGCAGCAGCGCGGCGCGCTGACGCACTGACGGGGAACGACATGGAGCCGCCGGGACGCGCCCGGCGCTCCCTTGGCGGCACCCACGCTAGAATGCGCGCATGCGCACCGTACATGCCCTCCGCTACATCACCCCCTTGCGGGAAGGTGGCTCCCTGCCGGCCGTAGTCGAGACTGACGACGACGGCATGGCCGTGCTGAAGTTCCGAGGCGCCGGCCAGGGCCCGAAGGCACTGATCGCCGAGCTGATCGCTGGTGAAATGGCGCGCACGCTGGGCCTGCCGATTCCGGAAATCCTGTTCGTGGAGCTGGACCGCGAGTTCGCCCGCACCGAGCCGGACCCGGAGATCCAGGAACTGATCCGCGCCAGCGAGGGTTTGAACCTGGGCCTGGACTACCTGCCCGGTGCGATCAACTACGACCCGGCGGCGATGCCGGTGGATGCCGACCTGGCCTCGCGCATCGTCTGGTTCGATGCGTTCACCAGCAATGTCGATCGCACCACGCGCAATCCCAACCTGATGGTGTGGCATCGAAAGCTGTACCTGATCGACCACGGTGCGGCCATGTACTTCCATCACGACTGGGCCAACGCCGGCGATGCCTGCGAAAAGCCGTTCGTGCTGATCCGCGACCACGTACTGCTGTCGTTCGCCAACCGCATCGCCGAGGTGGATGCCGAACTGGCCGCGCGCCTGACCGATGCCGAGATCGAGCGCATCGTCGGCCTGGTGCCGGACAGCTGGCTGGTGGACGAACCGGCGTTCGACAGCCCGCAGGCCTACCGGCAGGGTTATATCAACTACCTCAAGCACCGCCTGAAGGTGCGTACGGTGTTCGTGCAGGAGGCCATCCGTGCCCACGCTGCACACGTATGACTACGCCGTCATCCGCGTGGTACCGCGGGTGGAGCGCGAGGAATTCATCAACGTCGGGGTGATCGTCTCCTGTCCCGGTGCGCGTCATCTGGAAGCGGCCATCGAGATCGATCCGGCACGCCTGCACGCCTTCGCGCCAGCGCTGGACCAGGAGGCGCTGCAGCCATGGCTGGATGCGATCGTGGCGATCTGCCGCGGCGATGCCAGCGCCGGGCCGATCGCGCAGCTGCCGGCGCGCGCGCGCTTCCATTTCCTCACCGCCAAGCGTAGCTCGGTCGTGCAGATGTCGAGCACGCATGTGGGCCGCACGGCGGACCCGGCGGGTGTGGTGGAACACTTGATGACGAAGATGGTGCGGGTGCCGCGCTGACGCGCCCGTCTCTCACTTCCGGGCGCGCGCCCTGTGCCAGGCAATGAGCGCACAGGCTGCTGCAGCGGCAATCAACACCCACCCGGCTGCCGCTTGTCCATGCAGGTAGCCTAGTGCATACGCAGCACTGGCACCTTCGCTGGCCATGGCCGGAACACCCTTGAGTATCACGTGCACCCCACGCAGCAGCAGCACCATGCTGGCGACCAGACACACCACGGGAAGGAGTCGGCTCATGGCCCGATTCTGGTCCGCCACCTGCCCCAGCGTCAACATCGCTGTGGCATAGTCGCTCGGGACTACAACGGCACTCTTCGCGCGATGTAGTTGACCACATTGCCGATCGCATCCGGATCGACATTGGCCAGCCCAACGATCACATAGCCCTGCGCGGGTAGCACCACGATGGCACTGTTCGATCCGGGCGCACCGCCTTCGTGGCCGTACTGATGCTCCCTGCCCTCGCCCTGCACCACGAAGCCGAACCCGTACCAGCCCTTGTGGTTCTGCGCCGTGGTGGCCTGCTGCAGCAATGCAGGTGAGACCAGCTTTCCGCTGCGCAGCGCCTCGGCGAACTTCACCATGTCGCTCACCGTGCTGTAGCCACCACCGGCTGACATGCCGCGCCAGGGCAGCGACTTCGTTTCACGGACCCATTGCCCATCCTGCTTCGTATAGGCGACGGCACGCTGTGGCACCGTCACTGTTTCCGGTTCGAAGCCGGTGCCGGTCATGCCTGCCGGGCGCAGGATGTGTTGCTCCACATAGGCGTAGTACGACTGCCCGGAGACGGCCTCGATGATCCGCCCAAGCACGATGAAGCCATAGTTCGAGTAGCTGTCCTGGCTGCCGGGCGTGAACTGCGGTGCATCCTTGGCAAAGCGCTGCACATAGTCATCCAGCGTCTTCAGCGACGCGGAATACTGCTCGAAATCGTCGCCGAAGAAATCACCCAGGCCACTGGTATGGGTCAGCAGCTGGCGAACCGTCACGCTGTTGGCAACGGCCTTGTTCGGATAGTCCGGCAGGTGCTTGCCGATCGTGTCATCGAGACTGAGTTTGCCCTCCTGCACCCGCTGCAGTATGGCCACTGCGGTGAACATCTTGTTGGAGGACGCAAGGCGGAACTGCGTATCCACGCCCACTGGAATGCCAGCGGTGCGATCGGCATTGCCACCGCGCCAGTCCAGCAGCACCTTGCCGTTCCGTGCTACCTGCAACGCACCCGACAGCGCGTCCTGGACCCGCAGCGCCTCCAGCCTTGCTGTGGCATCGGCCATCAGGGCAGGCAAAGCAACCCTCTCCGGCTTGAACTTGTCCGGCGTTTCAGTGCCTTCGATCTGGAACTGCTTCAGGTGCGCCGGATTGTCCGGGTCCATGCTGGCCGTCACCCACATCGCGCGCTCGTTCAGCTGGCCCATCACCAGCACCTTCGCGTGACCGGGCGCGCTCTGGAGTGTTTCCAGCACACGCAGCGGGCCGGTGCTCTCGCGGAACTCGAGATAGTCCTTGGGGCTGCTGCCTTCCTTCTTCGCGTAGGTATCGGCGAACGCCTGCAGTTGCTCGAGGCTGCCAGCGTTGAAGGCCACCAGCCAGTCATCGATGGCGTCCTGCGCACGTGGATGTGCACACTCGGAAGATGTAGCGCCAACTGCCGGAAACGCCGATGTGGCCACAAGGACCAAACCGGCCAGTGCATTGCAGAGAAACAGGCGTCCAACAATCCTCATCGCAGTTCCTTTGCGGGGATTCCTGGACGCATCCTAGACCAAGGATGCGGCCGCCGCATCGACACCAGGGACTCTGCTGCAACATCTCAACGGTGACGCTGAATGCGTCGATGCGCTGCCATCCACTCCGCGTGCGTGGTGGAATGCGCACAGCCCCGGATGCAACGTGAGTGCGAGATCCTTCGCAGTTGATGGAAACCCTTCTACCCGATGGCCCCGCTATCGCCTTGCCATCGTCTGTTCGCTGAATCTCGCCACGCAGAAGTCCAGGAAGCTGCGCAGCTTGGGCGTCAGCTGGCGATCGCGCGGATACACCAGGTTGATCCAGGTCGACACCGGTACGTAGTCCGGCAGCACTTCCACCAGCTCACCACGCGCCAATGCTCCGGCCAGCATTTCGTGCGGTTGCAGGATCAGCCCCAGCCCTCCGATGGCGGCGGTCAGCAGCGGCTCGGCCTGGTTGACCATGAAGCGGCTGGACACTGGCACGGTCAGTACGCCGCCATCGGTATCGCGAAAGCTCCAGCGGGTGCGGATGATCGAATGCGCGAAGCCCAGGCACTCGTGGCGGCTCAGGTCATTGGGATGGGCAATGGCCGGGCGCGAAGCCAGATAGTCCGGCGAGGCACACAGGACCAGCGGATACGGCCCCAACCGCCGCGCCACCAGCCCACTGTCGGCCAGATCGCCAGTGCGGAACACCAGGTCGTAGCCGTCTTCAACGATGTCCACCAGACTGTTGGACAGGTTCAGATCGACCTGCACGTCCGGGTACTGCTGCAAGTAGGCCACCACCGCGGGGCCCAGCGCATGCACGCCGAAGGTGACCGGCGCACTGATGCGCAGGCGCCCCATCGGCCGCCCGCGCGCCACTTCGGCCAGCTGCTCGGCCCCCTCCACTTCCTCCAGGATCACCCGCGCCCGCGCCAGGTAGGCCTGGCCGAAGTCGGTCAGGCTCTGCTTGCGCGTGGTGCGGTTGAGCAGGCGCACACCCAGATGCTGCTCCAGCGCCTGGATGTGCTTGCCGACCAGCTGCGGCGACAGGTCCAGTGCCTCGGCAGCGGCGGCGAAGGATCCGACCTCGGCCACCTTGGCGAAGGTCCGCAGGGGAACGATCAGGTCCATTGCAAACAATTGTTTTTCAATGAAACACCAGATTACCCCTTATTCTGGATACAGACTACGCGCACAGTAGCGCTCACCCTTTCGCCGGCGCCCTCGCCGGCCCTTCCTCGGAGCCCCCCATGAGCCAGGTTGTCCGCATCCACGAATATGGCACTGCCGATGTACTGCGCATCGACGATATCGACGTTCCCGCCCCCGCCCCTGACGAAGTCCAGATCCGGGTGAAGGCGATCGGCCTGAACCGCGCCGAGGTGATGTTCCGTAACGGCGCCTACCTGCAGGAAGCGCAGTTCCCCAGCCGCCTGGGCTACGAAGCGGCCGGCGTGGTTGAAGCCGTCGGCAGTGCAGTGAGCGGATTCACCGCGGGCGATGCGGTCAGCGTGGTGCCGCCGCTGGATATCGCGCGCTGGGGCACCTACGGCGAACTGGCCAACGTGCCGGCACGACTAGTAGTCAAGCATCCGCAGGCACTGGACTTTGAAACGGCCGCCGCGGTGTGGATGCAGTACGTCACCGCCTGGGGCGCGCTGTTGGAACAGGCACGCCTGGCCGCCGGGGATTTCGTCATCATCACCGCCGCCAGCAGCAGCGTCGGCCTGGCCGCCATCCAGATCGCCAATGCAGTCGGCGCCACGCCGATCGCTGTGACCCGTGGCCCGGGCAAGCGCCAGGCCCTGCTCGATGCAGGCGCCGCCCACGTCATCGCCACCCAGGAGCAGGATCTGGTGGCCGAAGTGGCGCGCGTCACCGGCGGCGCAGGTGCCCGCGTGGTGTTCGATCCGATCGGTGGCCCGCAGTTCGTGCCGCTGACCGAAGCGATGGCGCGTGGCGGCATCCTGCTGGAATACGGCGCGCTGAGCAGCGAACCCACGCCGTTCCCGTTGTTCAACGTGCTGGGCAAGTCGCTGACGTTGAAAGGCTACCTGTACTCGGAGATCGTTTCCGACGATGCCGCGCTGGCCCGCGCGAAGGCATTCATCGTTGATGGCCTGGACAAGGGCACGCTGGCACCGAAGATCGCCAGGGTGTTCCCGTTCGCGCAGATCCAGGACGCACACCGTTACCTGGAATCGAACGAGCAGATCGGCAAGGTGGTAGTGACGGTGTGATCCAGCGTCATGCAACGGGGGCGGCCCACCGCCCCCATTGCGGTTACCTGGGCAACGCAAACGCCATCACGTAATCGCCGTTCGGGGTTTCCATGAAATGATGGCCGCCGGCCATGATCACCACGTACTGGCGCCCGCCCTGCTCGTACACCATCGGGTTGGCCTGGCCGCCGGCAGGCAGCTTGGCGTGCCAAAGCTCCTTGCCGGTCTTCAGGTCGATGGCGCGCAGCAGGTCATCGGTGGCGGCGGCGATGAAGATCAGGCCGCTGGCGGTCACCACCGAACCGCCATTGTTCGGTGTGCCGATCTCGATCGGCAGGCCGGAGCGGATGCCGAACGGTCCATTGCCACGCGCACTGCCGAACGGACGGTCCCACAGCAGCTTGCCGGTGCGCAGGTCGATGGCACGGATGCCGCCATAGGGCGGCTGCTTGCACAGCAGACCGGTGAACGGCAGGCGCCAACCGGCATTGACCTGGATGGCGTAGGGCGTGCCCACCTGCGGGTCACCCGCGCCTTCTGCTCCGCCCTTGTCGAACCGGATCTTTTCGCGCGGCAGCCAGCCCAACCGGTCGGCCTCCGCGCGTGACACCAGCCGGTTGTAGTTCGGCATGTCGTTGTAGTTGGCCACGATCACGCCGCGGCGCGTATCGATGGACACACTGCCCCAGTCCGAGCCGCCGTTGTAGCCGGGGTACTCGATGGAATGGCGCTCGCTGCTCGGCGGCGTGTAGAACCCTTCGTAGTAGGCCTTGCGGAACTGGATGCGGCAGACCAGCTGGTCGATCGGGGTGATGCCCCACATGTCGCGCTCGGTCAGCTCATGCTCGCGGCGCAACGTGTGATACAGCGAGAACAGTTGCGTGGGCGAGCGCTGCTCGGGTTCAACACCACCGATGGGCACCTTGCGCTCTTCGGCCGCGGTCAGAAGCTGGCCGTTGCGGCGGTCGAGGATGTAGATGTCGCCCTGCTTGGTCGGCAACAGGATCGCCGGCACTTTGCCGGCAGCGGTCGGGTAATCGATCAGGCTGGCCTGCGAACCCAGGTCGTAATCCCACACGTCCTTGCGCACCGCCTGGAAATGCCAGGCCGGCTTGCCGGTGGCCACGTCGATCGCCACCAGTGACGTCGCATAGCGGTTCTGGGTTTCCGTGCGTGAGCCGCTCCAGTAGTCACCCGCGGAATTGCCCAACGGCAGGTAGACCAGGCCCAGCGCCTCATCACCGGTGGCGGTGGTCCACATGTTGGGCGTGCCGCGCGTATAGGTCTGCTCGCGCGGCGGCAGACCGCTGCGCTCGGGCTGGTCCATGTCCCACGCCCAGCGCAGCTTGCCGGTGATGGCATCGTAGGCCTGGATCACACCCGACGGCGCATCGCGGCGCTGACCATCCAGCACCTGGTGACCGGTGACGATCACCCCGCGCACGATCGCCGGTGGCGAGGTGATCGACACGTAGCCGGGCGGTACCTCCCCCATGCCCAGGGTGATGTCGACCTGGCCGTTGTTGCCGAAGTTGGCGCAGGGGCGGCCGCTGTCGGCGTCCACCGCGATGATGCGGCCGTCCAGCGTTCCTTCGATGATGCGTGCCCAGCACGCCGGACGGCTGCCCGGTGCAGCACTGCGGGTGACGCTGGGCGGCGGCTCCGGCAGCGCCAGATCGGCGGCGACATCGGCCAATGCCGCATCGGCAATGGTCGGCGTGCGGGGCTGCTCGTAGTAGCTCACCCCACGGCAGGCGGCGGTGTACGGAATCGAGGCGTCCTTCACTTTGGGATCGAACCGCCACAGTTCCTTGCCGCTGGCGGCATCGAGTGCGATCAGGCGGTTGCGCGCGGTGCACAGGTAAAGGCGATCGCCGATCTTCAGCGGCGTGGTTTCCGCGCCCCAGCGATTCTTGGGCATATCGCCGGTACGGAACTGCCAGGCTGGCTGCAACGTGGCCACATTGGCCGGGGTGATCTGCTGCAGCGGCGAATAGCGGGTGGCGGTGTTGCTGCGGCCCCACGCCGGCCAGTCGCCCTCGGCGGGCTGGTCAGCCGGCTGCAGGCCCGTGGTATCACGCGTAGGTTCCAGTCCGGCGCTGACCGCGCCTTCCGGGAACGGCTGATGTCCATCCACTTCACCATGCGGCGCAAAGGCCAGGCCGAAGGCGGCCACGAACACCAGCATCAGCACACCCGCCGCGCTGCGCGACAGGCGTTTGGAGACCGGCTCGTGCAGGGTGGGCGCCAGCAAGGCCAGCACGATGCCGAGTGCGGTCACCAGGCCCAGCCGGGGCACCCAGCGCCAGTAGTCGCTGCCTGACTCCCACCAGGTCCACAGCAGCGTGCCGATGAACACCAGCGCGTACAGCAATGCACCGCTGCGGCGGTTGCCGAACAACAGGATGCCGCTGGCCAGCAGGCCGAGCCCGGCGATGGCGTAGTACGCCGAGCCGCCAAGGCTGAGCAGCCACGCACCGAGCCCGCCGATGACCAGGCCGAGCACGACCAGCAGCAGCGACAGCACGGTGACAAGGGGGTGCCGGGAGGCGCGAACAGGGGCAGGAGCGGACTGCGGCGTGGCGGACATCGTCGATCTCCGGGGGCAGCATGCGCCGTTATCCCACCGCCTGCGTGAAGCGCGCGTTCTTTGTCCAGCGTGAATATCTCAGCGAATTGATTCGACGAGGAGAAAGGACAGAACCAAGAGAGCGAGTACATGTTCGCGTCATGACGCATTTTAGGCCATTCTATTCAGGCCATGCAACGCATGAGAAACCCACCAAAATCAATCGCGCACTGAATTAAGGGATCTGAAAAGATGCAGTTTGCTGATTTCCTATCGACCATTGAAATGAAATCGTCACTATCTTCATTTCAGAACAAGCTAAGGGCTGCAAGGACGGACCCCCATGAACTGGAAGGATTCATAGACACCCTCGATATTCTGCTGACATCAATACAAGATCACGCAACCGACATTGACTCCCTATGCCGATTCAACATAGAGAACATTGGCGGTCAATTCAGAAAAGAACTATTGAGATTCACCCACACCTCAGACGAAAGGGAGGAAAAATCATCCGCACATAGAGCTTTCTGCTTCGCCTACAGACTAATTTGCGAGCTGGAATTTCACAAAGAGATAAATAACGACCCCGCGCTACACTCGATCCACAATTACGTCGACAATAATCATGCGCTCTTCCCAACTGAAATAGCTAGACATCTTCATTTCTCAATTTATCTAATGCCCGCAAGAATTGCGAGCAAAGCACTGCGGGATCCAGCAATATCAAGCTTCAAGGAATTCTCAAATTCTATTGAGAACTCTATACGCCTAAAGAAGCAGTGGGAAGATGAAAATCTTGAAAGAAGCCAAAGACTAGATGCTCTTTCTGACCAGATCAAGAAGCTGTCCTCGGACTACAATTTCGTCAACCTCGTTCACGGATTCAGCTCGATAAGAACGAAAAAGAACAAGGAACTTTCCACATCATTCGTTTCCGCCATCTTGCTTGCAATGTTACTTCTAGCGGCACCCGCCATCCAAATATCATTTATTCTTGCAAATCTTAATGAAATTGAGAGCCACAAGCTCACACTGGTCTACTCACTCCCCTCCCTGGTGGCCATTGAACTGTTCATATTGTACTTTTTCAGAATAGTCCTATTGCAGTTTAGATCAGTAAAAGCTCAACTCCTTCAGATAGATCTTCGCATTGCACTTTGCCAATTTATCGAAGGATATTCGGATTACGCCTCAAAGATTAGAAAGCAAGACGCCTCATCACTAAAAAGATTTGAGTCATTGATATTTAGTGGACTGGTACTAGACGGCTCAGACATTCCTTCCACGTTCGACGGCCTCGACCAACTAACCGGAATACTGAAGAGCCTTAAAGGGAACTCATAAAAAAACGCCGGCGCTATGCCGGCGTTCTTTCTTCAGCTGTGGAATGCAGGAGGATCACTCCTGCGCGGCGTCCTCGCTGCTGGCAGCAGCCGGTGCGCCGTCGGTCGCGGCCGGTGCGGCGACGGCCACCTCGTCCTCGTCTTCGTCGATCGAGGCATCCATGCGCTCCACCGCCTGCAGCTTCTCGTCCTTGGACAGGCGGATCAGGGTCACGCCCTGGGTGTTGCGGCCGACACGGCTGATTTCCGAGCCACGCGTACGCACCAGGGTGCCACCATCGGAGATCAGCAGCACTTCGTCGCTGGAGCCCATCAGCACTGCGGCGACCAGCTTGCCGTTGCGCTCGGTGGTCTGGATGCCGATCACGCCCTGCGTACCACGGCCCTTGCGCGGGTAGTCCGGCAGCGGGGTGCGCTTGCCGTAGCCGTTCTCGGTGGCGGTGAGGATGTACTGCACGCTGGCGTCATCGGCGCCGTCGATCACCGCATCGCCATTGGCTGCGGTTTCCTCGACACCGTTGTCGTCCTCGTTCTCGTCCTCGCTGCCACCGGCACTCTCGGCCACGATCAGGCTGACCACTTCCTCGCCGGCCGGCATCTTGATGCCACGCACGCCGGTTGCGGTACGGCCCATCGAGCGGACCTTGTCTTCACCGAAGCGCACGGTCTTGCCGTTGGAGGCGAACAGCAGGATGTCGCGCTCGCCGTCGGTCAGGCCAACGCCAACCAGGGCATCGCCCTCGTCCAGATTGATTGCGATCTTGCCGCGCGCCAGACGGAAGGCGAACTCGCTCAGCGGGGTCTTCTTGACCGTACCGTTCTTCGTGGCGAAGAACACGAACTGGCCGTCGGCGTACTCACGCACCGGCAGCACGGCCTGCACGCGTTCGCCCGGCTCCAGCGGGATCCAGTTGATGATCGGACGGCCGCGGGCATTGGAACCGGCTTCGGGCAGCTGGTAGACCGGCAGCCAGAACACCTTGCCCGAGCTGGTGAAGGTCAGCAGCGTATCGTGCGTGTTGACCAGCCACAGCTGTTCGATGAAATCCTCTTCCTTGGTCGCTGCCGCACTGCGGCCACGGCCGCCACGGCGCTGTGCGCGGTACACGCTCACCGGCTGCCGCTTCACGTAACCGGCATGCGACACGGTGACCACCACGTCTTCCGGCGCGATCAGGTCGAGGATGTCCAGGTCTTCTTCGCTGTGGCGGATTTCGGTACGACGCTCATCGCCGAACTCGGCCTTGACGTTGACCAGCTCCTCGCGGATCACCTGCAGCAGGCGGTCGGGATCTTCCAGGATGTGGATCAGCCCGGCGATCACTTCCAGCAGCTGCTTGTACTCGTCGGTCAGGCGGTCCTGCTCCAGCCCGGTCAGGCGGTGCAGGCGCATTTCCAGGATCTGGGTGGCCTGGATCTCGGTCAGCTGGTAGCCGCCCTCGATCAGGCCCACGCCCTTGGGCAGGTCTTCCGGACGCGAGGCTTCGGCACCGGCGGCACCCAGCATCGCACCGACCAGGCCCGGCTCCCACACGCGCGCCAGCATGCGCTCGCGTGCTTCATTCGGGTTCGGCGAGGTCTTGATCAGCTCGATCATCTCGTCGATGTTGGCCAGCGCAACGGTCAGGCCTTCCAGCACGTGGGCACGGGCGCGCGCCTTGCGCAGCTCGAACACGGTGCGACGGGTGACCACTTCGCGACGGTGGCGGACGAACGCCTCCAGCATCTGCTTGAGGTTCATCAACTGCGGGCGGCCATCGACCAGCGCCACCATGTTGATGCCGAACACCGATTCCATCTGCGTCTGCTGGTACAGGTTGTTCAGCACAACCTCGGCAGATTCACCCCGCTTGATCTCGATGTAGATGCGCATGCCGTCCTTGTCGGACTCATCGCGCAGCTCGCTGATGCCTTCGATCTTCTTTTCCTTGACCAGCTCGGCGATCTTCTCGATCAGACGCGCCTTGTTCACCTGGTAAGGAATTTCGGTGACGATGATCGATTCGCGGCCGTTGTCGGCCACTTCGATATCGGCCTTGGCACGGATGCGCACACGGCCGCGGCCGGTGCGATAGCCGGCGACGATGCCGGCAGTGCCATTGATGATGCCGGCAGTCGGGAAATCCGGGCCCGGGATGTACTCCATCAGGCCGTCGACATCGATTTCCGGATTATCAATCAGCGCGATGCAGGCGTTGATCGATTCGCTCAGGTTGTGCGGCGGGATGTTGGTCGCCATGCCCACCGCGATACCGGCCGAACCGTTGACCAGCAGGTTCGGGAACCGGGTCGGCATGACCGTCGGCTCCAGTTCCTTCTCGTCGTAGTTGGGCTGGAAATCGACGGTTTCCTTGTCGATGTCCGCCATCAGCTCATGCGCGAGGCGCGACATGCGCGCTTCGGTGTATCGCATCGCCGCGGCGGAGTCGCCATCGATCGAGCCGAAGTTACCCTGGCCATCGACCAGCATGTAACGCAGCGAGAACGGCTGTGCCAGGCGCACCAGCGTGTCGTACACCGACTGATCGCCATGCGGGTGGTACTTACCGATGACGTCACCGACGATACGCGCCGACTTGAAGTAAGGCTTGTTGCTGTGCGCGTTGAGTTCGTTCATCGCGAACAGCACGCGGCGATGCACCGGCTTGAGGCCATCGCGCGCATCCGGGAGCGCGCGGCCCACGATCACGCTCATGGCGTAATCGAGGTAGCTCTTGCGCATCTCGTCTTCCAGGTTGACCTGGATGATTTCCTTGGCGTTTTCTGCCATTCGGGTTCCGTTGTCTGGTAGCGGTCCAGTCCGGCGCAGCCCTCTGCGGGAGGGGGTCGTGCCGGAACCTCGATTCAACCTGTGGATACTACCACAACAGGCCGTTCCCTGCCTCCATTTACGGGGATTTTACCGGCACAAATCAGGAACTTAGGGGGGTGCCGGCCAGCGGCCGGCACTACCGGGGGCGGAGGTCATGCTGCCCCCTCCCCTGTGCCTCACCCGCCGAAGGCGGCGCGCATGTTCTCGATGGTCGGGTTCAGGATCACCCCGCGCTCGGTCACGATGGCATCGATCAGTTCACCCGGGGTGACGTCGAACACCGGGTTCCAGGCGGCGATGCCTTCGGCCACGGTGCGGGTACCGCCCACGCCGTACAGCTCGCCCGGGTCGCGCTGCTCGATCTCGATCTGGCTGCCATCCACGGTCTCCATGTCCACGGTCGAGGACGGCGCCACCACCATGAACTTGACCCCGTGGTGGCGGGCGGCGATGGCCAGCTGATAGGTGCCGATCTTGTTGGCGGTATCGCCGTTGGCACAGATGCGGTCGGCGCCGACGATCACCCACTGCACGGCGCCGGTCTTCATCAGGTGCGAGGCTGCCGAATCGGCGATCAGGGTGGCGTCGATGCCATCCTGCTGCAGTTCCCACACGGTCAGGCGTGCGCCCTGCAGCCACGGACGGGTCTCGCCGGCGAACACGCGGGCGATGCGGTGCTGGGCCATGCCGGCACGGATCACGCCCAGTGCGGTGCCGAAGCCGGCGGTGGCCAGCGAGCCGGTGTTGCAGTGGGTCAGCACACCGCTGCCGGCCTCGATCAGGCCCGCGCCCAGCGCGCCCATGTGGCGGTTGGCGGCCAGGTCCTCCTCGGCAATGGCCTGCGCTTCGGCTTCCAGCAGAGCCTTCCAGTCGGCGCCGGCGACGTTCAGGCAGCGACGCATGCGCGCCAGCGCCCAGGCCAGATTGACGGCGGTCGGGCGCGATGCGTTCAGGCGCTGCAGCGCCGGCTCCAACTGCTGAAGCGCATGCGCGCCATCAGCGGCCTGCACGTCCCGCGCCGCCAGCACCACACCCCAGGCTGCGGCAATGCCGATCGCCGGCGCGCCACGCACGGTCAGCGCGTGGATGGCGCTGGCAACTTCGTCACTGTCATGGCAGACCACGTGCTCGACCACGAACGGCAGCTTGCGCTGGTCCAGCAGTTGCAGGGCATCGCCGGTCCAGAGGATCGGGCGGATGTGGTCATAACGGGCGTAGTTGATGTCGGAGGCAGTGTTCATGGGCCCATTGTAGGGCCACGCCCCGCGTGGTTGGAGCCTGCCCGGGCTCAATTCACCGAGAATTCGGCGCGGCAGCCGCCGTCCACCCAGATCCCGTTGCGGTTCCAGCCCCAGGTGTTGCCTTCCTCGCACGGGGTGCTGGACAACTGCTCGGTAACGACCGCGCCGACCGAAATGCTCGCCCCACAGAAGCGGCGCTTCTTCGACTTCGACTCGCAGGTCAGGCGGCGTGGCACGTCGACAAAACGGCCGTCCTCGTCAGCCACTTCGAAATCGCCCTGGCAACCACGGCTGGTCCAGACTTCATTGCGCTTGTAGCCCCAGCCCTGCCCTTCGCGGCACGGCAGCACCGACAGCTGGCGCAGCAGGCGCACCGGCGCCCCGTCCAGGCGCACCGGGCAACTCTGCGGGCGGCCATTGGATTCGCAGCGCACCACCCGGCGGACCAGGCGCTTGCCTTCCGTTGCCGCAGGCGCTGCACCTTCCGCACGACGCGCACGGAACTCGGCGCGGCAGCCAAGGGTGACCCACACGCCACTGCGGTCGGTGCCCCATTCGCTGCCACGGATGCAACTGTTGCTGGACAACTGGCGCACAAGGTCGATGCCATTGCTGACGTCGATATCGCAATGCACCCAGCCCATGTCGCGCGATTCGCAGGTCACCACTTCGCCGTCATAGCCCGCCTGCTGGGCCGACGCCGATGACGGCAGCCAGGCACCCCAGAGCGCGATGGAGTACACCGGTGCAGCGACAACCGCAAACCACTTGACCAAAGCCTTCCCCAGCAGGAATGGATGAACTGCGTGCCAGTGTCCGGCATCTGCCGTGATAAGAGCATCATCCTGCTTACCGAAGCAAGCGCGGAAACGCGGAATTCCGTTCAGCCTTCGATGTTCAGGAACGTGCGCACCGCGCTCACGCGTGGGCGAAGTCGTAAGCCAGCACATCGGCGATACGCGGCGTGCGGTTCATCGCCATCAACAACCGATCGACACCCACCGCCACGCCAGCGCAGGCAGGCATCGATGGCAACGCCGACAGCAGCCCCTCATCCACGGACGGTTGCACCTGGCCCCGCTCATGGCGTCGCTGCAGGTCACGCTGGAATCGCGCACGCTGTTCGTGCGCGTCGTTCAGTTCGTGATAGCCGTTGGCCAGTTCCACGGCCCCCAGATAAAGCTCGAAACGCTCGGCCAGCGGCGGCGTGCCGGCTCGAATGCGCGCCAGTGCGGCCTGGCTGGCAGGCCAATCATGGACCACGGTCATCACTGCGTCATCGAAATGCGGCTGGATATGATGGGTCATCAGCAGATCCAGCCAGTCATCGCGGGTCAGCCCGACCGGGTCGATATGTACCTCGCCCAGCGCGGCACGCAACGCGGCCTCATCGGCATCGAACGGATCCACACCCACGTACTGCTGGAACAGCTCGCGGTAACTGAGCACACGCAGCGTCGCACTGCGCCCGACCAGGGCCAGCGCCTGGCCCACCAGCTCGGCGGTTTCCTGCACCAGACGATGGTGGTCCCAACCGACCCGGTACCACTCCAGCATGGTGAATTCCGGATTGTGGCGGCCGCCCGCCTCGCCGTTGCGGAACACCCGGCCCAGTTCGTAACAGTCACCCACGCCCGCCGCCAGCAGGCGCTTGAGCGGATACTCCGGCGAGGTGCGCAGCCAGCGGCGGCGGCCACCGGCATCGACATGGCCGGTGAAATCGGTATGGAAGCTGTCGATGTTCGGCTCGGTGTTGCCGGCCACCGACAGGATCGGCGTCTCCACCTCCAGCACATCGCGATCGGCGAAGAAGCGGCGCACCAGCGCATTGAGCGCGGCACGCTGCTGCAGCGCGCGCAGCAGGGCCTCGCTCACAGGATGCCCTCCGGGCGCGGATGATCCAGCGGCAGGGTCAGCAGATCGCGGGTGTCATCGATGTAGCCACTGGCCAGGTACAGGCGCCGGGCCAGTTCGTTGTGGTGGTTCACTTCCAGCCGCAGGCGGCTGACGCCACGCCCGCGAGCGCGCTGTTCGCAGATGGCCAGCGCCTGCTTGCCGCGGCCGCGGCCGCGCGCGCGGTGGCTCAGGTACAGCTCGTCCAGCAACATGAAGTGGCCGCCCTGCTCCAGGCTGAAACCCATCGCGATCACTGCATAGCCCACCACCTCGGCGGCCTCGTCCAGCCACAGCAGCACCTCGCCATTGCGCGGATCGGCCAGCAGCGCGTCCACGCCGCGACGCACGCGCGCGTCGTCGAAGTCGATCTTGTCTTCGGCATAGAACTCGCGCATCAACGCGATCAACAGTTCTTCGTCGGCACGGGTGGCCAGGCGGAAATCCAGCGGAGCGGTCTGCATCGGTGTTCCTTTGTGTTTCATGCCGGGCGCCAGGCACCCGGCGGGGTCATCATTCGTGTTCGGCGAGGTAGGCCAGCAGGCGGTCTTCGTCCCATACCGGCACGCCCAGCGACTGCGCCTTGTCCAGCTTGGAGCCGGCCTCGGTACCGGCCACCACGAAGCTGGTCTTCTTCGACACGCTGCCGGAGACCTTGGCACCCAGCGCTTCCAGGCGTTCCTTGGCGGCATCGCGGGTTAGCTGGGCCAGGGTGCCGGTCAGCACCACGGTCTGCCCATCCAGCGGGCCGGCCACGATCTCGGCCAGCGCCGGCGCCTTGGCCAGGATCTGCTGCATCGCCTTCTCGGCCGCCAGCAGCATCGCGCCATGGCCATCGGCATCGAGCCAGTCGGCCAGACCGCGCGCAGTGTCGTCCGGCAGGCCGGCGTTGACGAACTGGCCATGCTCGGCGTCGAGCACTGCTTGCGCGCCGGAAAGCGCAGAGATCAGTTTTTCGGCGCGCAGGCGGGTGATGCCAGGGATCTCCGATTCGACCAGCAGCTGCGCCAGATCCAGCCCTTCGCGCAGCTTGGCACTGGGCGCATGCACATCGCTGATGCGCACCTGACCGACCTGCAGCAGGTCATCGATGGCCTGCTGGTTGCCCTGCTGCTCGAAGAAATGACCCAGCGAACGCGCCACTTCGCCGCCGATGTCCGGCACACGCTTGAACAGCGGCCACGGCAGGTGGCGGATCAGCTCCAGGTCACCGAACCACTGCGCCAGCGCCTTGGCCGTGCTCTCGCCGACGTGCTCGATGCCAAGCGCGAACAGCAGGCGCTCCAGCGTGGCCGCACGGCTGGCATCGATCGCCGCGATCAGATTGTCGGCCCACTTGGTGGCGATCTTCTTCGTGTTCCATTCGAAGCTGGCCGGCTGTGCCAGCGCCTGTGCGCGCCAGCCCGGATCGTTGCCATCCAGCTTGAGCACCGCATTGAGCACCGCACCACTGCCTTCGGCGGGCAGGTGCAGCTTCAGCGCAGCCGCCAGTGCGGAAGGGTCCTCGGCATCCAGCACCAGCTTCAGATGCAGCAGCTGGTCACGGTTGAGCCGGTACAGATCGGCCACGCTTCTGACGATGCCGGCGTCGACCAGGGTTTCGATGTACTTGTCACCCAGGCCATCGATATCCATCGCGCGACGCGAGGCGAAATGGGCGATGGCTTCCTTGCGCTGCGCCGGGCAGGACAGTTCGCCCGAGCAGCGCCATGCGGCAGCACCTTCCTCGCGCACGATTTCCGAGCCGCACACCGGGCAGCGCGTCGGCATCTGCCACGGCGTGGTGCCCGGCGGGCGGCGATCAAGGATGACGCTGACCACTTCCGGAATTACATCACCGGCGCGGCGCACGATCACGCTGTCACCCACGCGCACATCCAGGCGTGCGATCTGGTCGGCGTTGTGCAACGTGGCGTTGGACACGATCACGCCGGCCACCGCCACCGGTGCCAGCCGCGCGACCGGTGTGGCAGCACCGGTGCGGCCGATCTGGATCTCGATCGCCTCTACCGTAGTGCTCTGTTCCTGCGCGGGGAACTTGTGCGCGATGGCCCAGCGCGGCGCACGCGAAACGAAGCCCATGGCCTGCTGGCCGGCGCGGTCATCCAGCTTGTAGACCACACCATCGATATCGAACGGCAGACCATCGCGGCGCTCACCGATATCGCGGTAGTAGCCGAGCAGGCCGTCGGTGCCTTCCACCACCTTGCACAGCTCACTGACCGGGAAGCCCCAGGCACCGAGCTGGGCCAGCGTGCCCGAATGGGTGTCTGGCAGCTCGCCGCCCTGCACTTCGCCGGTGCCGTAGGCGAAGAAACTCAACCTGCGCTGCGCACTGATCTTCGGGTCGAGCTGGCGCAGCGAACCGGCCGCCGCGTTGCGCGGATTGGCCAGCACCTTGCCGCCCTGCAGGCGCGCACGTTCGTTGTAGGCCTCGAAGTCGGCGCGGGCCATGTAGACCTCGCCACGCACCTCCAGCACATCCGGCCAGTCCTTGCCGTGCAGGCGCTTGGGAATATCACCGATCTCGCGCAGGTTGGCGGTCACGTCCTCGCCGGTACTGCCATCGCCGCGGGTCGCGCCGAGTACGAAATGACCGTCCTCGTAGCGCAGGCTGATCGCCAGGCCGTCCATCTTCGGCTCGGCCGAGAACCGCAGGCTGCGACGGCCCAGGCGCTCGTCGATGCGGCGTACGAAATCCGCCACTTCCTCGTCACTGAAGGCATTGGACAGCGACAGCATCGGCACAGCGTGGCGCACTTCCGGGAAGCGGCCGGACGGGCGCGCACCGACCTGCTGGGTCGGGCTGTCGGCACGGGCCAGCTCCGGATGCTCGCGCTCCAGCGCTTCCAGCTCGCGCACCATCCGGTCGTAGTCGACGTCGGGGATCTCCGGCGCGTCCAGCTCATGGTAGGCGCGGTTGGCCTGGGCGATCTGCCGGCGAAGGTCTTCGGCGCGTTCGGCGGGGCTGGGGCTCATCGGGATCCGGTGGTTCTGGGATGGCCGGGGATTCTACCGCGCCCGGCTGTCAGCCCCTGTAACGCCGCCGCCTTTTGTAGAGTTGAGCCAAGCTCGACTGCGCCTTTCCGTAGAGTCGAGCTTGCTCGACTGGCCTTCATGCACGGCCAAAGCAGTCGAGCAAGCTCGACTCTACAAAAGACGGCTTGCGGCGCATCCCCACCGGCGCTAGCGTGCCCTGGCTACCCTCCGGAATCCTACCCGTGACCCTGCCCGCTACCCGTCGACGCTTCCTGCAACTGGCCGGTGCTGGCCTCGCCGTCGCCGGCACCGGGCTGCCGCAGCTCGGCCATGCCCAACCCGCGACAGCCGCCGCCCCAGCCCCTGCCGAAGGCGCCGTACTACTGAACTTCAACGAATGCCCGTACGGCCCCTCGCCCGCCGCCCAGCAGGCGGCGCGCGACAGCATCGCCAGCTGCGGCCGCTACCGCTTCGCTCTGGCGGCACAGGTTCGCGATGCCTTCATCGAACAGGCGCGCATCCCGGCTGATCACGTGCGGCTGTATCCGGGTTCCAGCGAGCCGCTGAACCGCGCCGCCGTGCTATGGACCGGCCCGCAGGCGGGGCTGGTGGTGGCCGACCCAACCTTCGAGACGCTCGGCGAGGTCGCCGCCGCACACGGTGCACACGTGCAGAAAGTGCCGCTGCGCGAGGACGGTGCACACGATCTGCGTGCGATGGCCGCCGCCGCACACGCACGCCCGACCGGGCTGCTGTATGTGTGCAACCCGAACAACCCGACCGGCTCGATCAGCCCACCGGATGAGCTCGCCTGGCTGCTGGCCCACAAGCCCGCTTCCACCCGCGTGCTGTTGGACGAGGCGTATCTGCAGTACAGCGAACAGCCGAGCCTGATCGCGCAGGTGGCGCAGCGCGATGACCTGATCGTGTTGCGCACGTTCTCCAAGCTATATGGTATGGCCGGCCTGCGCCTGGGCGTGGCGGCCGCACATCCCGACCGCCTGCGCGAACTGGCCAGCCTGGGCGACAACCCGCTGCCGGTGTCGGCGCTGGCGGCGGCACTGGCCAGCCTGCGCGATCCGCAGTTGATTCCACAGCGCCGCCTGCAGAATGCCAAGGTGCGCCAGGCCACCATCGCATGGCTGGGCAAGCGTGGTTTCAGCTGCGTGCCGTCGGAAGCGAACTGCTTCGTGGTCGACGTGCAACGCGATGGCAGCGCGTTCGCCAAGGCGATGGCGGACAACGGCGTGGTGATCGGACGCAGCTGGCCGATCTGGCCACAGCGCGTGCGCGTGACCGTCGGCACCGAAGAGGAAATGGCCGCGTTCCGCCATGCGTTCGCGAAGGTGGCCGGCGTACCGGCCTGACCCTGTTGGTGGGGGCGAACCCTGGTTCGCCCCATCCACGCATGGCGTGGATCTACTGTTGTGGGTGCCGACCGTTGGTCGGGGTGGGTGCCGACCGTTGGTCGGCACGCCATGGCGCTTACCAGCGCGGGGTCTTGGTCAGCGGCGGGGCCTGGTGCTGGCGGTCGTAGGCGCGCAGCTCGTCACGGATGTGTGCGATGCGCTGGCGGCCCAGGGCATTGCGGCTGTCATCCAGCACCACGCCATCCAGCAGTTCAGCCATGCGCTGCACCGTCGGCAGCATCTTCTCCCAGGCGTCCAGCGCGGTCAGCGGCGCCGGCAGGGTCAGAAAGAAGGCGATGGCCGGGGTTTCCATGGCGCGGATATTGGCCATGTCGAAGCTGCCCGGCTTCATGATGCTGGCCATCGAGAAAATCGGTCCGCGCTCGGGGTGGCCTTCCACCAGACGGTGGAACACGTTCATGTGGCCGAACACCAGGCCGGTCTTCTCGGCCGCCACCACGATGTCTTCGCCACGCAGCTGTTCACCGGCCCGGGCAGCCACGAACAAGGAGACGATCTTGTCGAAATCCTGGGTGGCGCGCTTGCCGAGATCACTGGCGCCCGGGTCGGTTTCGCCCAGACCAAGTTCGGCCTGCTCGCCTTCCGTGCCCATGCCCGGTTCGACGCGGCCATCGGCCACGGCGACGCCGTCTTCGCCCAGTACCGGCTCGCGGCGCTCGCCGCTGGTCGGTTCCGCGCCTTCCACGCGACGCCCCTGGGGCTTCTTTTTCGGACGGCCAAACAGGAAGATCGCGGCGATCAACAGCAGGCCGGCGGCCAGGATGCCGATGCGCAACAGTGCCGTGTCGGACATTCGATAGGTTCTCCGGCTAGTTCATTCAGGTAACTAGGATGGCACGTCAGGCCGCGCCCGCCAATCGCGCGGCTTCTTCCAGGTCCACGCTGACCAGGCGGCTGACGCCCGGCTCGCGCATGGTCACGCCCGACAGCTGGTGCGCGGCCTCCATCGTCGCTTTGTTGTGGCTGACGAACAGGAACTGCACCTTTTCGCTCATTTCCTTGACCATGTTGGCCAGGCGGCCGACGTTGGCTTCGTCCAGCGGCGCGTCCACCTCGTCCAGCAGGCAGAACGGCGCGGGGTTCAGCTGGAAGATGGCGAACACCAGCGCCACCGCGGTCATCGCCTTCTCGCCGCCGGACAGCAGCGAGATGCTGGACACGCGCTTGCCCGGCGGACGCGCCATGATGGTCACACCGGTGTCGAGCAGGTCTTCACCGGTCAGTTCCAGGTAGGCGTGGCCGCCACCGAACAGGCGCGGGTACAGCGCCTGCACGCCAGCGTTGACACGATCGAAGGTGTCCTTGAAACGACCGCGGGTCTCGCGGTCGATCTTGCGGATGGCATCCTCAAGGGTTTCCAGCGCCGTGGTCAGGTCGGTGTGCTGCGAATCCAGGTAGTCCGAGCGCTGCGAAGCCTCGCCGTACTCGTGGATGGCGGCCAGGTTGACCGGCTCCAGCCGGCGCATGCGCCCATCGATCTGATGCACGGCCTGCTCCCAGTCGCCCAGGCGGGCGTCCTCGGGCAGTGCGTTGAGCACGTCCTGCAGCACGAAGCCGGCCTTCTCCACCGCGCCCTGCAGGGTGTCCGCGCTGAGCACCAGCGCCTGCTGGTCCAGCTTGCGCTGCGAGATTCGCTCGCGCTGGGCCAGCGCCTGTTCGTCGCGCTGGTGGCGGGTCTGCTCGTAATTGCGCAGCTCGGCGTCGATGCCGTCCAGCAGCGTGCGCGCCTCGGTCAGCACGCGATCGGCCCGCACGCGCTCTTCCAGTGCGTTCTGGTGCTCGGCCTGCAGCGATTCGACCGGCGAATCACCTTCATCCAGCTGCGAGTGCAGTTCGCCCAGTCGCGAATCCAGCTGTCCGCGCTGGGTACCCATGCGTTCCAGCGCCTGGCTCAGTGAAGCCAGCTGCGCACGCTGCGATTCCAGGGTCAGGGCCAGCGAATGCGAGCGCTCGCGCACCGCACGTGCGGCGTCGCGGGCCAGGTCGCGGGCCTCGGTCAGCTGGCGGCGCTCTCCCTCCAGCCGCTGCCGGGTCGATTCCAGGTCGCCCATGCTGCTGACCGCGTTCTCCAACCGCGAGCGCGCTTCACGCGCTTGTTCGTTGTTGGCTTCAATGGTTTCCTGCAGCTGCTTCAGCTCGCCCTCGATGCGATCGATGCGCGTGCGCGCTGCCTCCACCTTGCCCTGCTGGCCCTGCAGCTGGCCGGCCAGTTCGGACACCGCACGATGGGCCTGGTACAGCGCACGCTGCGCGTCTTCGCGCTGCTGTTCGGCAGCCTGCAGCTGCTCTCGGAAGCCGGCCAGCTGTTCTTCCAGTTCGGCCTCGCGGTCCTGCAGCTGCTCGATCTGCTCACGCAGCTCCTGGATCTCACGTTCGCGCAGCAGCGCGCCCTGCTGGGCTGCACCGGAGCGCGATACGCGCAGCCAGCCCTGGCCCAGGCGCTCGCCACTCTGGGTGATGATCGAATCGCCTTCCGGAAGGCTGGCCTGCAGCACCTTGGCCTCGGACAGATCCCTGGCACCGTGCAGGTGCGCCAGCAGGCGCCGGATCGCTGCCGGGCCACGCACGCGTGCAGCCAGCGAGGTCGGCGCGACCTTCAGGTCCGCGCCATCGTTGGCGACCAGCGCAATGTGGCCCTCGCCCAGTTCGCCCAGCGCGTCGACCAGGCTGGCCGGGTCATCGACCAGCACGCCTTCGATCAACTGGCCGAGCGCGCTTTCCACCGCGTTTTCCCAGCCGGCGTCAACGTCCAGGCGTTCGCCGACACGCGCTGCCGAATCCAGCCCACGCGCCTTCAGCCAGGCCACGGCAGCGCCCTGCTCCTGGCCCAGCGCGGCCTGCTGCAGGGTTTCCAGCGAAGCCAGGCGACCGCGCAGGCCGTTGGCCTGCTTGCGCAGTTCGGCCAGTTCGTTCTGGCCATTGCGCTGCTGTTCCTGCACTTCCGCCACGCCCTGCTTGCGCAGCTCGACGTCTTCGCTCAATTCATCCAGCGCGGTCTTCTGCGTGTCGTGCTGCAGGTGCAGCTGCTCGAAAGCTTCTTCCAGCGCATCCACGTCCAGCCCGGCGCGCTCGGCGGACAAGGCTTCACGACGCCGGTCGGCATCGAGGATCTGCTTGTCCAGGTAGTCCACGCGCGTGCGCTCGACGTCGCCGGCGCGCGAGGCTTCCGAACTCTGCGAGGTGTGCTGTTCCCAGCGCTGCTGCCAGCTGGCCAGCCGGTCTTCAGCCTCGCGCAGGCTTTCCTGCTTTATCTCGTTTTCTTCCTGCAGTTCTTCCAGCTGCGGGGTGGCGGCCTCTACCGCCTCCCGCAGCACCCTCAGCTTGGCCTCGTCGCCACTGATGTGCTGCCCCAGTTCGGCCAGGGCCTGCTGGGTTTCGTCGCGCGCCTTGTGCAGGCGCTGCGACAGCTCGCGCTGGTGCTGGATCTGCTGCTCCAGGCGGGCCAGGGTGCTGCCGACCTGATAGACCGCCGCCTGCGCGGTGTTGAGCGCATCGGCGGCCTCTTCGCGACGCACGCGCGAGGTTTCGATGCGGGCCTCTGCGTCGCGCTGATCGGCGATCAGCTGCTGCAGCTTGGTCTCTTCCTGCGACAGGCCTTCGCGCAGCTTCGACAGGCGCCCATCGAGGCCACGGAATTCCAGCGCCTTCCACTCGGCATCCTTGATCCGGCGCTCTTCCTGCAGCGCCTGGTACTGCTCGGCCTGCTTGGCCTGGCGCTTGAGGTGTTCGAGCTGCTTGCTGATCTCGTCGCGCAGGTCGCCCAGCCGGTCCAGGTTCTCGCGGGTGTGGCGGATGCGGGTCTCGGTCTCCTTGCGGCGCTCCTTGTACTTGGAGATGCCGGCCGCCTCCTCCAGGTACACGCGCAGGTCTTCCGGGCGCGCCTCGATGATCTGGCTGATCATGCCCTGTTCGATGATCGAGTAGCTGCGCGGGCCCAGGCCGGTGCCGAGGAACAGGTCGGTGATGTCGCGGCGGCGGCACTTGGTGCCGTTGAGGTAATAGTTGCTGGTGCCGTCGCGGCTGACCGTGCGCTTGACCGAGATTTCGTTGAACGAGGCGTACTCGCCCGAGATCGTGTGGTCGGAGTTGTCGAAGATCAGCTCGACGGTGGCCTGCGAGACCGGCTTGCGGGCATTGGAGCCGGAGAAGATCACGTCGGTCAGCGAGTCGCCACGCAGGCGGCTGGCCGAGCTCTCGCCCATGACCCAGCGCACGGCGTCGATGATGTTCGACTTGCCGCAGCCATTGGGGCCCACCACGCCGGTCATGTTGGTCGGCAGGTGCAGGGTGGTCGGATCGACGAACGACTTGAAGCCGGACAGCTTGATCGTGGAAAGACGCATGGCGTGATTGGGTTCCAACAGGCGCTTTGGGGGCGTCCGTATTGTGGATGTCAGGTCAGCCAGCACCTCAAGCCATTGATTTCAAAAGAATTCAATGAAGCCAAGGGTGACACAATGGAATGAGTATAACGGCGCGAATGTTCCACGGGCGGGATGACCGGCCGAGAATGCCCGTACACGTACTCCGTTTCACGCTTGAATGTCACTTTCGGACCGCGCAGCCCCCTCCCCAATGAACCAAATATTTGATTTTAAAATGTATTTTTTGAGTCAGCCTAGCCAGCCACGTCTCCAGGCTGCAGCATGGACCGATGAACAGCCCCAGCCAGCCTTCCTACCAGGAGCTGAAGTTTGAGCACCTTGGCCAAGCCCGGGATCGCGCCTTTCTTGGAGGCAATCCATACCTGCCTCCCGATACTCCCTGGCCTTGCGACGCAAAGGCGAAGCCGATGCTTCATCTTGCGAGCCTGCCTGCACCCTTCGTTCAAACGCATGCCCAGAAGATCGAAATCAGAGCTGATCTCTGCGTGTCGATCTTCACGCCTTATGACGTTATTGACGATGCCTACATCGAAACCGCTCTACTGACTGGCGGACGTGTCATCGCTTACGCACCCCACGAATCCGGTCCAGACAGCGCAGCGCCCCCTTTTTATCCGCGCCTGATCACCACTGCCACGGCCTCCATCCCGGATGACGCCGCGAACGGAATCGCCAAGATTGGCGGAATTCCCGTCTGGCTTCAGGACGATTGCACCGATGGACGGGAATTCATCCTCCAGATCAACGGCTCCCGATTGAACCGGGCAGCACCGACGCATCGAGGAATCCTGATCGGCGGAATGGGCTATCTATTGCTTGATCGCAACATTCCCTCACCTTCGATGGATTGCGGTCGATTCGTCATCCAGACCACTTGAGAGCTGCCCATGCAGATACAGATCAGCGGCCATTACGGCGATCCGCCGTCAGGCGCTCTTTTTGCCCCACTCCAGAGACAGCTGAACATCTGCTTCGATCGTCATGTGACGGGGAACTATCTTCGATCCATCACCAAATTCGGAGTCGTTCTTCGGGTCTCCGGGACGATTGTGGCATTCGAACAGAGTGGACCAGACCGCTTGAAGCTGTTCCTAAAAAAGCAGCTATTGACCATGGATATGGTCTACGCCTGCCAGCCCTGGAAAACCATCGACAGAAACGCCCTCGTGCCCGTTGTATCAGCAGACATGGCGACCTGTATCGGCATGATGATCGAACGGGCGCGTCGCGCCGGAGAACTGCTCCAGCACGAGCAGCTGCGGACAGATGCTGCCAGTGCACTCGCGGAGTTTGAGCGCCACTTCCTGGTTGAGGCCGTCTAGCAGGAAGTGATGCAGGGCGAAGATCAAGTCGAGCATGGCTCGACTCTACATGTCCCGCGCTCGCCCAAAACAAAACGGGCACCCTTGCGGGCGCCCGTTCTGCGGTGATGCCAGGCCTTGCGGCGTGGGATCAGGCTTCGGCGACGACGACGACCTTGACGGTGGTCTCGACGTCAGCGTGCAGGTGGACCAGCACGTCGTATTCGCCGATGTTGCGGAAGGCGCCTTCGCCCAGGATCACTTCGCTCTTTTCCAGCGGCAGGCCGGCGGCGGTGAAGGCCTCGGCGATGTCGCGCGGGCCAACCGAGCCGTACAGCTTGCCTTCGGTCGAAGCGTTGGCGGCGATGGTCACGCTCGCGCCTTCCAGCTTGGCCTTGCGGCCTTCGGCGTCAGCGTGGATGGCCTGGGCCTTGGCTTCGTATTCGGCGCGCTTGGCTTCGAACTCGGCCTTGTTGCTCTCGGTGGCCGGCACGGCCTTGCCCTGCGGCACGAGGAAGTTACGGCCGTAGCCCGGCTTCACGTCGACCAGGTCGCCCAGGTTGCCGAGGTTGGTGACTTTCTGCAGGAGGATCAGCTGCATGGTATTGCTCCAGATAAGTTATTCGTTAGCGAGGCGATGCCCCGCAACAAAGGCTGTCCGAATAGCTGGCACAGCGGGGGCGGCGCCGGGCCGCCCCGCTGGCATCAGACGTCGTGGTTGTCGGTGTACGGGATCAGGGCCAGGAAGCGAGCGCGCTTGACGGCGGTCGCCAGCTGGCGCTGGTACTTCGACTTGGTACCGGTGACGCGGCTCGGCACGATCTTGCCGTTCTCGGTCAGGTACTGGCGCAGGGTGTTGAGATCCTTGTAGTCGATCTCCTTCACACCTTCAGCAGTGAACTTGCAGAACTTGCGGCGACGGAAGAACTTGGACATGGGAAGGCTCCTTAGGCGGCGGAAGCGGCGTCGTCGCCGGCTTCGTTGTCAGCGGTGTTGTTGGACTCGCCTTCTTCGTCGTCACGACGACGGCGCTCACCGCGCTCCGGCTTGTCACCCTTCTCGTCCTTGCTCTTCATGATCAGCGACTGCTCGGTGTCAGCCTCGTCACGCTTGATGACCAGGTTGCGCAGCACGGCGTCGTTGAACCGGAAGCTCTCGGTCAGTTCGTTCAGAACGGCCTGGTCGGCTTCGATGTTCATCAGCACGTAGTGGGCCTTCACCAGGTTCTGGATCGGGTACGCCAGCTGGCGGCGGCCCCAGTCTTCCAGACGGTGGATGGTGCCGTTGCCGTTCTCGACCAGCGACTTGTAGCGCTCGATCATGGCCGGGACCTGCTCGCTCTGGTCCGGGTGGACCATGAACACGATTTCGTAATGACGACTCATGTTTTTTCTACCTTTCGGATGTGGCCTTGCGGCCGGACAGCCCCCCGCCGTTGATACCGCGGTGGGGCAAGGATTCCCGCCGGGGAGGCAGGAAGCCGCGCATTATGGCGCAGATGGGGATGGCGGGCAACCGGGGGCACCCGACCTTCTGAACCGGGGTGCCCTGCCCCCGGTGCCGATCAAGGTCGGCACCCACCAGGCGGGTAGCGCCGGGCCATGCCCAGCGGGCGCCAAAGCCGCGCGTCAGGCCTTGTCGGCGTCGGTAGTGAAGCTCTCGCCGCAGCCACACTCGGCGGTGGCATTGGGGTTGCTGAACGTGAACGTTTCGCTCAGGCCGTGCTTGCCGAAGTCGATCACGGTGCCGTCCACCAGCGCCAGGCTCTTGGCATCGACGTAGATCTTCACGCCGTCCTGGTCGAACACGGTATCGCCCTCGCGCTCGTCGCGGGCCAGGTCGGTGATGTGACCCCAGCCCGAGCAACCGGTCTTGGTCACGCCGAAACGCAGGCCCAGCGCGCCGGGGGTCTGGGCGACAAAGCGCTGCACGCGCTCGAAGGCAATGGGGGTCAGGCTGACGGCCATGGGGCTACTCCAGAGGTACGGGGACATTATAAGGAGCCGTTGCCACGAAAAATGCCTCGCAAGCAGAACGCTGCAACCGGTAAACTCCCGTGTTCACAGATCGAGTCGATCAGCAGAGGATTCAAGTCATGACGGTGGTCAGCGTTGAACATGCGCTTGCCGGGAAGATCCCGGAAGGCGGCGAAGTCACGGTACGCGGATGGGTGCGCACGGTGCGCGGTTCAGCGAATCTGGCCTTCGTGAATGTGAGCGACGGCTCCTGCTTCGCGCCGATCCAGGTCGTGGCCGGCGACAGCCTGGCCAACTTCGATGAGATCAAGCGCCTGACCAGCGGCTGCTCGGTCATCGCCACCGGCACCCTGGTGAAGTCGCAGGGCAAGGGCCAGTCATTCGAGATCCAGGCCAGCACGCTGGACGTGGTCGGCTGGGTCGAAGACCCGCTCACCTACCCGATCCAGCCCAAGCCGATGTCGCCGGAGTTCCTGCGCGAAGTGGCGCACCTGCGCCCGCGCACCAACCTGTTCGGCGCGGTCACCCGCATCCGCAACTGCCTGGCCCAGGCCGTGCACCGTTTCTTCCACGAGAACGGCTTCAACTGGATCAGCACCCCGATCATCACCACCTCCGACGCCGAAGGCGCCGGCCAGATGTTCCGCGTGTCCACCCTGGACATGGTGAACCTGCCGCGTGACGAGAAGGGCGCGATCGATTTCGGCCGCGACTTCTTCGGCAAGGAAACCTTCCTGACCGTGTCCGGCCAGCTGAACGTCGAGGCCTACTGCCTGGCGCTGAGCAAGGTCTACACCTTCGGCCCGACCTTCCGCGCCGAGAACAGCCACACCACCCGCCACCTGGCGGAGTTCTGGATGATCGAGCCGGAAATCGCCTTCGCCGACCTGGCCGAAGACGCGCGCCTGGCCGAAGAGTTCCTGAAGTACCTGTTCCGTGCGGTGCTGAACGAGCGTGGCGACGACCTGGCCTTCATCGCCGAGCGCGTGGACAAGAACGCGATCACCAAGCTGGAAGACTTCATCAATGCGCCGTTCGAGCGCATCGACTACACCGATGCGGTCAGCCTGCTGCAGAAGTCCGGCAAGAAGTTCGACTTCCCGGTCGAATGGGGCCTGGACCTGCAGACCGAGCACGAGCGCTGGCTGACCGAAGAACACGTCGGCCGCCCGGTGGTGGTGACCAACTATCCGGAGCACATCAAGGCCTTCTACATGCGCCTGAACGACGACGGCAAGACCGTTGCCGCGATGGACGTGCTGGCCCCGGGCATCGGCGAGATCATCGGCGGCAGCCAGCGCGAAGAGCGCCTGGACGTGCTGGACGCGCGCATGGCCCAGTTCGGCCTGGATCGTGAGCACTACAGCTGGTATCGCGACTTCCGCCGCTATGGTTCGGTGCCGCACGCCGGCTTCGGCCTGGGCTTCGAACGCCTGGTGGTGTACGTCTGCGGGCTGTCCAACATCCGCGATGCGATCCCCTACCCGCGCGCCCCGGGCAGCGCGGACTTCTAAGCCCCACACGACCACGGAGGTACCGCTCCCATGACCCTGTTCTTCGCCCTCTGTTTCGTCGGCGTTGCAGTGGCCGGGTTCAGTGCCTTCGTGATCTTCTGGCCGCTGACCCTGGTGCACGTACGCGATCGCCATCCGGCGCTCGCCGAGCGCTTCGGCAGCGGCGCCTTCCTCAAGCCCGATGCCCTGGCCTGGCTGCTGCGCCGTGACTATCGCCAGCAGCCGGACCGCTCGCTGTCCGGGCTGGCGACGCCGGCCTGGGTATCGCTGCTGACCCTGCTGGCCGGACTGGGCATGGCCGCCCTGCTCTGGCTGGCCTCGCTCTGGTAACACATCCATGAATGACATCACCGCCTCGCGCGACAGCTGGTGGCTGGCCAGCCTCGGCAACACCCTGATCTGGGCGCGCCTGCGCGTGCGCCCGGCCGGCACCGCCGAAGTGCTCGACAGCGATGGCAACACGCTGAGCTATGACAGCGAAGACACCGCGCGTTCGCAGCTGTTCGACGCCGAATTCGTCGAGTACGACGGCCTGGACGAGGAAGACGCGCTGGTGCGCGGCTTCAGCCTGCACGAAGTGCAGCCGCCGCAGGCCGACAGCGATGAGGGCCTGCGCGGCCGCATGATCCAGTCGCTGGGCGGGCGCGCCTGACCCTGCATGTTCACCCCGCGCGCCTTCGCCGAGACCGACCTGCTCTGGCTGGACCGCCTGCTGGCGCGCGACCCGTTCGTTACCGTGCTTACGCCCGGCAGCGATGGCCTGCCGGAGCTGACCCGGATGCCGGTGCTGTACCGGCGTGACGGCGACCAGATCGAACTGCGCGGCCACTGGGCGCGCGCCAACCCGCAGTCGCGCCACCGCGGCGCGGCCAAGGTACTGATCGATGGTCCGCATGGCTACGTCTCAGCCAGCTGGTATCCGGACAAGGAACCCGCTGCGCGGGTACCCACCTGGAACTACGCCGCCGCCGAGCTGCGTGGCCAGCTGCAGACCTTCGACGATACCGAGGCGCTGGCCGAACTGGTCGGCGCGATCAGCGACCGCTTCGAAGCCAGTGTCGGCCAGGCCTGGCAGTTCGATGCCACGCGTGCCGAACATGGCCCGGAGCTGCGCGCCATCGTCGGCTTCCGCTTCCAGGTCGAACAGGTGCAGCTGAAGCTCAAGCTGAGCCAGAACCATCCCGATGCGAACCAGCGCGCGGTGATCGCCGAACTGGAACAGCTGGGCACCCCCGCTTCCACCGAGTTGGCGCAGTGGATGCGCTGGCACCGCGAACAGGCCGCCCGCAGCGACTGAACGCCCCAGATTCCCGCGACGACGCAGCCGGACGGCTGCGGCGAGCCCCCACCCTACGCCAGGGACCCATACATGAAAGACATCCACAAACTGCTGCAGAACAACCGCGACTGGGCCGACCGCATCGAGAAGGAAGACCCCGAGTTCTTCCACCAGCTCGCCAAGCAGCAGCACCCCGAATACCTGTGGATCGGCTGTTCCGATTCGCGCGTGCCGGCCAACCAGATCATCGGCATGGCCCCGGGCGAAGTGTTCGTGCACCGCAACGTCGCCAACGTGGTCGCCCACACCGATCTGAACTGCCTGAGCGTGGTGCAGTACGCGGTGGACCAGCTGAAGGTGAAGCACATCCTGATCGTCGGCCACTACGGCTGCGGCGGCGTGCATGCCTGCCTGCACAACACCCGCGTCGGCCTGGCCGACAACTGGCTGCGCCACGTTGGCGACGTGATGCAGAAGCACACCGGCATCCTCGATGCGATCGAGACCGACGAGCTCAAGCACGCACGCCTGTGCGAACTGAACGTGATCGAGCAGGTGGCCAACCTGTGCCGCTCGACCATCGTGCAGGACGCCTGGGCCCGCGGCCAGAAGCTGATGGTGCACGGCTGGGTCTACAGCCTGAAGGACGGACGCGTGCGCGAGATGGGCATCGACGTCGGTTCGCAGGAAGAGCTGCAGCCCGCCTATGAAAAGGCCCTGTCCTACGTCCCGCGCAAGGGCAAGCGCGACTGATCCCTTACGGATGACCACCATGCTCGCTTCGCCGATCAACCTGCACGCCTGGATCGAAGAAAACCGCCACCTGCTGAAGCCGCCGGTGGGCAACAAGATGATCGACAACGGCGACTTCATCGTGATGGTGGTGGGCGGGCCGAACTCGCGTACCGACTTCCACTACGACGAAGGCCCGGAGTGGTTCTACCAGCTCGAAGGCGAGATGGTGCTGAAGGTGCAGGAAGACGGCGCGGTGCGCGACATTCCGATCCGCGCCGGCGAGATCTTCCTGCTGCCGGCAAAGGTGCCGCACTCGCCGCGGCGCCCGCCCGGTGGTATCGGCCTGGTGGTCGAGCGCAAGCGCCTGCCGCACGAGATGGACGGCGTGATCTGGCATTGCGAACGCTGCAACCACAAGCTGCACGAAGAGTATTTCCCGCTGCAGAACATCGAGACCGACCTGCCCAAGGTGTTTGCGCGCTATCACGCCAGCCTGGAACTGCGTACCTGCAGCGAGTGCGGGCACGTGGACCCGCTGCCGGCGCCAGCGGCGGGCTGAGCCATCGAACGGTAGTTCCCCACCTTGGTGGGCGCTTGCCCCCGCTCTGGTAGTTGCCCACCTTGGTGGGCGCTTGCTTGTACGTGCGCCAACCAAGGTTGGCGAAAACCGGGTCATGCGGCGCTGGCGTTGGGTTGGCAGCTACCGGGCCATGCCCCAGGCGCTACACTGGCGGTCCCGTTGCAGCCTGTTGCCCGACCATGTCCGACCTGCTCAGCCGCACCCACGCCATTGCCCTGGACGCCGCCGATCCGCTGCGCCCGCTGCGCAATGAATTCCTGATTCCGCGCCATGGCGGCGGCGAGCAGACCTACTTCGTCGGCAACTCGCTGGGCCTGCAGCCGCGTGGCGCGCAGGCGGCCGTGCAGGAAGTGATGAAGCAGTGGGGCGAGCTGGCGGTGGAAGGCCACTTCACCGGCCCGACACAGTGGCTGTCCTACCACCGCCTGGTGAGCGCGCAGCTGGCCCGCGTGGTCGGTGCGCTGCCCAGCGAGGTAGTTGCAATGAACACGCTGAGCGTGAACCTGCACCTGATGATGGTCAGCTTCTACCGGCCCACGGCCGAGCGCCCGGTGATCCTGATGGAAGCCGGCGCATTCCCGACCGATCGCCACGCGGTGGAAGCACAGATCCGCTTCCATGGCTTCGACCCGGCCGAGTGCCTGGTGGAAGTGCAGCCGGACGAGGCCAACGGCACGATTTCACTGACCGCGATCGAGCATGCCATCGCCGAGCACGGTTCACGCCTGGCGCTGGTGCTGTGGCCCGGCGTGCAGTACCGCACCGGCCAGGCCTTCGACCTCGATGCGATCACCCGCGCCGCACGTCTGCAGGGCGCGCGTATCGGCTTCGACCTGGCACACTCGGTCGGCAACCTGCCGCTGCGCCTGCATGACGTGGCCCCTGATTTCGCCGTGTGGTGCCACTACAAGTACCTCAACAGCGGCCCGGGCGCGGTTGCCGGCGCCTTCGTCCACGAGCGCCATCACCGCGACACCAGCCTGCCGCGCTTTGCCGGCTGGTGGGGCCATGAGGAATCCACCCGCTTCCAGATGGCACCGCAGTTCACGCCGGCCATCGGTGCCGAAGGCTGGCAGCTGAGCAATCCGCCAATCCTCGGCCTGGCGCCGCTGCGCGCCTCGCTGGACCTGTTCGAGCGCGCCGGCATGGAGGCGCTGCGCAGCAAGTCGCTGGCACTGACCGGCATGCTCGAAGCACTGGTCCGTGCGCGCCTGTCCGGCGTGCTGGACATCATCACCCCGGCCGAGCCGCAGCGCCGTGGCTGCCAGTTGTCGCTGCGCGTGATCGGTGGCCGCGAGCGCGGCCGTGCGCTGTTCGAGCATCTGCGCGGCATCGGCGTGCTCGGCGACTGGCGCGAACCCGACGTGATCCGCATCTCGCCCACCCCGCTCTACAACCGCTACTTGGACGTGCACCACTTCGTCGAGGAAGTGGAAGCCTGGGCCGGCCTCTAAGCCGGCCCCTCCCCTACTGCTGGACAGTTCGTTGATCGCACACGCTTCCCGCTCGTTGAGCATTATCGGTGCCGGCCTTGCCGGGTCCCTGCTGGCCATCCTGCTGTCACGCCAGGGCTGGCGCATCACCTTGTACGAACGCCGCGGCGATCCACGCGTGGCCGACTACGAGAGCGGCCGCTCGATCAACCTGGCGTTGGCCGAGCGTGGGCGCAACGCACTGCGTCAGGCGGGCGTGGAAGACGAGGTGATGGCGCGCGCGGTGATGATGCGCGGGCGCATGGTGCACCCGCGCGAGGGCGAACCGCAGCTGCAGCGCTATGGCCGCGACGACAGCGAAGTGATCTGGTCGATCCACCGCAGCGACCTGAACACCACGCTGCTGGAGCTGGCCGAACAGGCCGGCGCCACCGTGCACTTCCATCGCCGCCTGCACACCGTTGATTTCGACGCCGGCTACGCGCGTTTCATCGATGACCGCGACGACAGCCCGCACGACATCCGCTTCGACACCCTGATCGGTGCCGACGGCGCCGGTTCGGCCCTGCGCGCGGCGATGAACCGGCGTGCGCCGCTGGGCGAGGACATCGCCTTCCTCGACCACTCCTACAAGGAGCTGGAGATCCCGCCGGCCGCCGACGGCAGCTTCCGCATCGAGCGCAACGCGCTGCACATCTGGCCGCGCGGCCACTACATGTGCATCGCCCTGCCCAACCACGAAGGCACCTTCACCGTCACCCTGTTCCTGCCCAACCAGGGCGATCCCAGCTTCGCGACGGTCAACACCGGCGCGCAGGCCGAAGCGCTGTTCGCACGCGAGTTCGCCGACACCCTGCCGTTGATCCCGAACCTGCGCGCGGACTGGGAGCAGCACCCGCCGGGCCTGCTTGGCACGCTCACCCTGGAACGCTGGCACCAGCAGGGCCGCGCGGTGCTGATCGGCGACGCCGCGCATGCGATGGTGCCGTTCCACGGCCAGGGCATGAACTGCGCGTTCGAGGACTGCGTTGCGCTGGCCCGCCACCTGATGGAGGCGGATGATCTGGAAGGCGCGTTCGCCGCGTTCGAAGCCGAGCGCAAGCCGAATGCACGTGCCATCCAGCGGATGGCACTGGAGAACTACCTGGAGATGCGTGACCGCGTGGCCGATCCCGCCTTCCTGCTGCAGCGCGAGCTGGAACAGGAACTGCAGCGGCGCTGGCCGACCCGCTTCGTACCGCACTACACGATGGTCACTTTCCTGCACACGCCGTACGCCGAGGCGCTGCGCCGCACCGAACTGCAGCGCGACATGCTGGTGGCCGCCACCGCCGGTCACGATTCACTGGACAACATCGACTGGACCGCACTGGAAGCACAGATCCACGCCCAGCTACCGGTCCTGGAGGGCGCGCACTGATGGCTGACAGCTTCCTGTTCTACGACCTGGAAACCTTCGGCCAGGACCCGCGGCGCACGCGCATCTCGCAGTACGCCGCGATCCGTACCGACGCCGATCTCAACGAAATCGACACGCCGGTCAGCTTCTTCGTGCGCCCGGCCGATGACCTGCTGCCCTCGCCGATGGCCACCCTGGTCACCGGCATCACCCCGCAGCAGGCACTGGCCGAGGGCATCAGCGAAGCCGAGGCCTTCGATCGCATCAACGAGCAGCTGTCGCGCCCCGGCACCTGTGCGCTGGGCTACAACACGCTGCGCTTCGACGATGAATTCGTCCGCTACGGCCTGTTCCGCAACTTCCACGACCCGTACGAACGCGAGTGGCGCAACGGCAATTCGCGCTGGGACCTGCTGGACATGCTGCGGCTGATGCGCGCGATGCGCCCGGACGGCATCCAGTGGCCGCTGCGCGAGGATGGCGCCACCTCGTTCAAGCTCGAGCACCTGGCCGAGGCCAACAACGTGCGCGAAGGCGATGCGCACGAAGCGCTGTCCGACGTACGCGCCACCATCGGCATGGCACGCCTGTTCAAGCAGTCGCAGCCACGCCTGTGGGAGTACGCGCTGAAGCTGCGCGACAAACGCTTCGTCGGCAGCCTGCTGGACGTGGCCGCGATGAAGCCGGTACTGCACATTTCCATGCGCTACCCGGCCAGTCGCCTGTGCGCGGCCCCGGTGCTGCCGCTGGCCGCGCACCCGACCATCAACAACCGGGTGATCGTGTTCGACCTGGAAGGCGAGATCGACGATCTGCTGGAACTGCCGGCCGAGGTGATCGCACAGCGCCTGTACATGCGCGCCAGCGAGCTGCCCGAAGGCGTGGCGCGGGTGCCGCTGAAGGAAGTGCACCTGAACAAGGTGCCCGCGCTGATCGCCTGGAACCACCTGCGCGCCGATGACCACGCGCGCCTCGGCCTGGACGTGGCCGCGATCGAGGCCAAAGTGGAACGCCTGCGCGCGTTCGCCCCGCAGCTGGCCGAGAAGGCCCGGCAGGTCTACAACCAGCCCCGCGCCGCCACCGTGGCCGATGTCGATGCCTCGCTCTACGACGGCTTCCTCGGCAATGGCGACAAGCCGCTGCTTGCGCTGGCACGCACCACCGCGCCGGAGCAGCTGGCCGCGCTGGAAGGCCGCTTCCGCGACCCGCGCCTGCCGGAGCTGCTGTTCCGCTACCGCGCGCGCAATCATCCCGACAGCCTCGCGCCGGCTGAACGCCAGCGCTGGCAGGATTACCGCCGCCAGCGCCTGCTCGGAGACGGCGGGCTGGGCGAACTCAACCTGCCCCAGTACCAGCAGCAGCTCGATGCACTGGCCGCTGAAGCGCCCGACGATGCACGGCGCCAGGCCCTGCTGCAATCGCTGCGCGACTGGGGCCAGCACCTGCAGGAGACCTTGTGAGTACCTATTTCTCGGACGCCAGCTTCAAGTTCCTGCGCAGCCTGGCGCGGCATAACGACAAGGCGTGGTTCAACGACCACCGCCAGCAGTATGAAGACCACGTGCGGCAGCCATTCCTGCGCCTGCTGGGTGACCTGCAGCCGGCGCTGGCCGAGGTCAGCGACCACTTCCGCGCCGATACCCGCGGCGTCGGCGGCTCGCTGTTCCGCATCCATCGCGACGCGCGCTTCTCCAACGACAAATCCCCGTACAAGACCTGGCAGGGTGCACGCCTGTTCCATGAGCGCCGCCGCGAGGTGGCCGCGCCCTCGTTCTACGTGCACCTGCAGCCGGGCGAGAGCTTCGTCGGTGCCGGCCTGTGGCATCCGGAACCGGAGACCCAGCGCCGCGTGCGCCACTTCATCCTCGACAACCCCGGCAGCTGGAAGGCCGCAGCGCATGCACCGGCCCTGCGCAAGCGCTTCGACTTCGAAGAGAGCGAGAAGCTGGTGCGTCCGCCGCGCGGCTTCCCGGCCGACTTCGAATTCATCGACGACCTCAAGCACCGCAACTGGGTGATGTGGCGCTCGCTGGACGACGCCACCATGACCGGCCCGCGCCTGCTGTCCACGCTGGGCAAGGACCTGGCCGCGCTCGGCCCGTTCGTCGACTACCTGTGCGCGGCGCTGGACCTGGAATTCTGATGCCGTTGGCACAGCAACGCCGCACGCTGGGCCGCACCGGCCTGCCGATTTCGCCGGTGGGCCTGGGCTGCTCCGGCTTCTGGGGGCATCGCCGCTTCCCGGAACAGTCGGCAGCGCACGTGGTCGAGCATGCACTGGCACAGGGCGTGAACCTGTTGGACACCGGCCACAACTATTCCGGTTTCCACGCCGAGCCGCGGCTGGGCCGCATCCTGCGCCCGTTGCTGAAGCGATACCCGCGCGAGTCGCTGGTGATTTCCAGCAAGGGCGGCACACTGACCGGCCAGGCCGGCGTCAGCGGCGCCGAGCAACGCAATTTCTCGCCGGCAGCCATCACTGCCAGCTGCGAGGCCTCGCTGCGCAACCTCGGCCTGGATTACCTGGATATCTACCAGCTGCACGGTGCCAGCCAGCACGACATCAACGATGACCTGCTGGCCGCGCTGCAACGCCTGCGCGAACGCGGGCTGATCCGGCACACCGGCATCAATACGCACACGGCATCGACCCTGCGCTGGATGATCGACCATCCCACGCTGTTCGACGTGGTGCTTCTGGACTACAACGCCCTGCAGCAGGACCGTGAACCCCTCATCGACCAGTTGCACGCAGTGGGCATCGGCGTACTGGCCGGCACCGTGCTGGCGCAGGGCCATCTGCTGCCACCACGCCCGCGCCTGCCACGACCGGCGGATGCCTGGTATCTGGCCAGGGCTTGGCTAAAACCGAGCAGCCGCACACTGATGCACAGCGCACGCAACATGCGGAAGACGCTGGCCGCCATCCGCAGCCAGCGCCCCGCCCAGACCGCGTTTGCCTACGCCCTGGGCCATCCCGGCGTGGCCAGTGGCATCCTGGGTACCACCCGCACCGCCAGCCTGGAAGAAGTACTGGCAACGCGGCTTGAGGCACTGACCGCAGCCGAACGCCAGCAGCTGGTGGACGCCTTCGGTGATGGCCGCGGATCTCCCAGTCATTGAGTCTTCACCCCATGCTGCTGCGGTTGCGGCAGTCTGGGCGGCATGAAGAAACTCACCGCACTCGTTGGGCTGTTGGTCCTGGCCTTGGCCGCATGGTGGTTCGGCGGCCCGTACATGACCGTCAATGGCCTGTCCAAGGCCATCGAGCAACGCGACACCGCGCGCCTGGAGCGTTACGTCGATTTCCCGCGCGTGCGCAGCAGCCTGCGCGCGCAGCTCAATGACTATCTGGTGCGCCAAGCCGGCCCGGATGTGGCGGCCAGCCCGTTCGGTGCCCTGCTGTACGGGCTGGGCGACCAGCTTGGTGGTGCCGCGGTGGACACCATGGTGACCCCGACCGGGATCGGCGCGATGCTGCAGGGTCACGTGCTGTGGAAGCGCGGCCGCAATGAACTGCAAGGCGGCGATGCCTTCGGCGCGACCGAACCCGCACGGCCGCTGAAGCATGCCGAACATCATTTCGAAGCGCTCGACCGCTTCGTGATCGATGTCGATCGCGGTCCCGGCCAGCCGCCGATGAAGGTGGTGCTGGAACCGCAGGGCCTGCGCTGGAAGGTGGTGGACCTGCAGCTGGGGATGTCCGGCAGCCCTTGACGGGACCCGTGGCCTGACGGCAATGCCAACCAAGGTTGGCGACTACCGGGGCATGGCGCTCTGGTAGATGCCCACCTTGGTGGGCATGGATCCAGGACGGCGCCAACCAAGGTTGGCGACTACAGGGGTACAGCGCTCTGGTAGATGCCCACCTTGGTGGGCATGCATCCAGGACAGCGCCAACCAAGATTGGCGACTACCGGGGTACAGCGCTCTGGTAGATGCCCACCTTGGTGCGCATGCATCCAGGACAGCGCCAACCAAGGTTGGCACCTACCGGAGTACAGCGCTGTGGTAGATGCCCACCTTGGTGGGCATGGATCCAGGACGGCGCCAACCAAGGTTGGCAACTACCAGACCCTATCCTTCGTTGGCAACGCCATGCGGCACGTGGCCGGCGGCTACATGCTCTCGGGCGCTGTCGATGTTGTGCTGCGAATCATCGAAGAAGATGTCGGCGCCGAACGCCTGCAGGAACGGGCCCTTGTGGCGGCCACCGAGGAACAGCGCTTCGTCCAGGCGCACACCCCACTCACGCAGGGTGCGGATCACCCGTTCGTGCGCAGGTGCCGAACGCGCGGTCACCAGTGCGGTGCGGATCGGTGCACTGTCTCCGGCCGGGAACACTTCCTGCAGCGTGTGCAGCGCCGATAGGAAGCCACGGAACGGCCCGCCGCTGAGCGGCTCTCGGGCGCGCTCGCGTTCGTGGCGGCCAAAGGCTTCCACGCCCTGCTCGCGCGAAATGCGCTCACTCTCGTCGCCGAAGATCACGGCGTCACCGTCAAAGGCGATGCGCAGCTGGCCGGCCGGGCGACCGGTATCGATCTGGTCGGCCGCCGCGGCGGCGGTTTCGCCAGGCGGCTTGGGCAGGATGGTCGCCGCCGCGATGCCATGGCGCAGCGCGCTGCGCACCGATTCGGGGTTGGCCGACAGGAACAGGTCGGTACCGAACGGCTTCACGTACGGCCAGGTCGGCTCGCCGGCGGTGAACGTCGCGCGGATGATGCCCAGGCCGTAGTGCTGGATCGAATTGAAGATGCGCAGGCCGGTATCGGCCGAATTGCGCGACAGCAGGATCACCTCGACCCGCGGGTTCTCCGGGCTGGCGCCCTGGTTCAGCGCCAGCAACTTGCGCACCACCGGGAAGGCCACGCCGGGCCCGAGGATATCGTCCTCGTGCTGGCGCTGGAATTCGGCATAGGCCGCCACGCCATCGCTCTCGAACAGCGCATGGCTTTCCTCGAGGTCGAACAGGGCGCGCGAGGTCACCGCGACGGTCAGCAAACGGGGGGAGTTGTCGCCCATCGGTGGGGGTCCTTCAAGCGGTCGGCGGGGCCGGCCGCCTATTGTCGTCAAAAAACGAACTGTTCGCTCAGGATCCGGTCTTCCAGGTTGTGCTCCGGGTCGAACAGCAGGGTCACGCGGCGGTCCTTCGACTCGCGGATGGTCACCTCGACCACGTCGCGGGTCTCGTGCGAATCCGCTGTAACGCTGACCGGGCGCTTGTACGGATCAAGCACGCGGAAACGCACCTCGGTGTCGGCCTTGAGAATCGCCCCGCGCCAGCGTCGCGGCCGGTAAGGGGCCAACGGCGTCAGCGCGATGGTATGCGAGCCCAGCGGCAGCACCGGTCCGTGCGCGGAATAGTTGTAGGCGGTGCTGCCGGCCGGGGTGGCCACCAGCACGCCGTCACCGATCAGCTCGGCCACGCGTTCCTGGCCGTTGAGGTCGATGCCGATATGCGCGGCCTGCCGGGTCTGGCGCAGCAGCGACACATCGTTGTAGGCCAGCGAACCGGTGCTGGTGCCCGACTCGGTCAGCGCCACCATTTCCAGCGGGCGCAGGTTGGCCGGTTCGGCACGGGCAATGCGGGCCTGCACGTCGTCGTCGCCGCGGTACTGGTTCATCAGGAAGCCGACCGTGCCCAGTTTCATGCCGAATACCGGCTTGCCCAGGTGCCCATGCCGGTGCAGGGTCTGCAGCATGAAGCCATCGCCGCCCAGTGGGCACAGCACGTCGGCCTGTTCCGGCGCGTGGTCGCCATAGCGCGAGACCATCGCCGCGCGGGCCATCTGCGCGGGCTCGGTGGTGCTGGCCAGGAAAGCGATGCGGGGGGTGTCGCTCATCGGTGGATCCGGGGGGAACTGATGAAGAGCATAACCGAGCGCCGGGGGTTGGACCGCGCGGGGCGGATGACCGGCATATCCGCCGGGACACGCCGTAAACCCGTCCCTGGGGGCTCGATCGCGCCATCCATGGCGCTCACGGTCTCGGCGGATATGCCGGTCATCCACCTGGCAGGTCGACGGCCGGCGTCGGGTCAGTGATCGCAGAAAAACAGGCAGAAACAGAACGGCCCCGCTTTCGCGGGGCCGTTCCTCCAACTGCTGCAGATCAGGAGCCCCCCTGAGTCAGGGGGGGCGCGCCAACGGCGCGGGGGTCTGGGAGCATGGTTGGCATGGGGCCCACGGTTTGCAGAGCAAACCGTGGGGCGTCAGCGCGAATGCGCTTACGCACCATGCGCGGCCAGCTGGCCCAGGCGCTGGACCGCGACCGAGACGGTCGGGTAGTCCAGGGTCTTCTGCTCGGCCAGTTCGGCCAGCATCGCCAGGGTGAAGCGCAGGCTGTTGTCGTCGCGACCCATCCAGGCCGCCACCTTGGCTTCGGCACTGCCACCCTTGGTGCCCAGCACCTGGCCCGCCAGGTTGCGGTGGTTGGCGGCCAGCTCGTCACGCAGCACGCCACGTGCCACGGCGTGCCAACGGCCATTGACCTCCAGCGCGTCGACCTGCTCGAACAGCCACGGCAGCTGCAGGGCATCGCCCAGGCGGAAGTGGACCTTGGACACGTCCACCGGCTTCAGCTTGCGGGTGCGGGCCAGTTCGATGATGTCGAACGCCGGCTCCAGGAAGTGCAGTTCGGCCAGCTGCTGCGCCAGCGCGGACGGCAGGCCCTTTTCCTTCCACTCGGCCACCAGGGCTTCGTAGGTCGGACGCTGCGAATCCGGCAGCACACCCGAAGCAACGCGGATGTCGTTGAACGGACCCTGGTAGCGGTTGACCGCTTCGGTGATGCCCGGCATCGCGCCCGGGCGCGACAGCAGCCAGCGCACGAACGAGCGCTGCAGCTTCCAGATCACTTCCAGTGCATCGATCTGCACCGACTCCGGCACCTTGCCGTCGAGGGCATCGATCTGCGCCCACAGCGCGCGTGCATCCAGCGTTTCACGGCTGATGGTGTAGGCCTTGGCGACCTCGGCGATGGAACGGCCGGTGTCTTCCTGCATGCGCATCAGGAAGGTGGCGCCCATGCGGTTGATGGTCTGGTTGGTCACGGCCGTGGCGATGATTTCGCGCTTCAGGCGGTGACGCTCCATCGCGTCGGCGTACTTCTTCTGCAGCGGGGTCGGGAAGTAGCGCTGCAGCTCCTTGGACAGGTACGGATCTTCCGGGATGTCCGAATCCAGCAGCTGGGCGAACGCCACCAGCTTGGAGTAGGACAGCAGCACCGACAGCTCCGGACGGGTCAGGCCCTGGCCGCGTGCCTTGCGCTGCGACAGCTCGGCGTCGGACGGCAGGAACTCGATCTGGCGATCAAGCAGGCCCTGCTGCTCCAGGGTACGGATGAAGTGCTGCTTGGAACCCAGGCGCTTGACCGCCATCCGCTCCATCAGGCTCAGCGCCTGGTTCTGGCGGTAGTTGTCGTTGAGCACCAGCTCGGCGACTTCATCGGTCATCGAAGCCAGCAGCTTGTTGCGCTGCTCGACGGTCAGCTTCTTGGCCCGCACCACATCGTTGAGCAGGATCTTGATGTTGACTTCGTGGTCGGAGGTGTCGACACCGGCCGAGTTGTCGATGAAGTCGGTGTTGAGCAGCACGCCGGCCTGGGCGGCTTCGATGCGGCCCAGCTGGGTCATGCCCAGGTTGCCGCCCTCGCCCACCACCTTGCAGCGCAGCTCGCCACCGTTCACGCGCAGCGCGTTGTTGGCGCGGTCGCCGACATCGCTGTGCTGCTCGCTGGCGGCCTTGACGTAGGTACCGATGCCGCCGTTCCACAGCAGGTCGACCGGTGCCTTCAGGATCGCGCTCATCAGGTCGTTCGGCGACAGCGCCTTGACGTTCTCGTCCAGGCCCAGCACTTCACGCACCTGCGGGGTGATCTCGATCGACTTCAGGCTGCGCGGGTACACGCCGCCGCCCTTGCTGATCAGCTTGGCATCGTAGTCCGCCCAGCTCGAACGCGGCACGGTGAACAGGCGCTCACGTTCGACGAACGTGGTGGCTGCATCCGGGTTCGGGTCCAGGAAGATGTGGCGGTGATCGAACGCAGCGACCAGGCGGATGTGGCGCGACAGCAGCATGCCGTTCCCGAACACGTCGCCGGACATGTCGCCGACGCCGACCGCGGTGAAGTCCTGGCTCTGGCTGTCACGGCCCAGCGCACGGAAGTGGCGCTTGACCGACTCCCACGCACCGCGTGCGGTGATGCCCATGCCCTTGTGGTCGTAACCCACCGAACCACCGGAGGCGAACGCATCGCCCATCCAGAAGCCGTGCGCGATGGCCAGGCCGTTGGCAATGTCGGAGAAGGTCGCGGTGCCCTTGTCGGCAGCCACCACCAGGTACGGATCGTCCATGTCGTGGCGCACGACATCCACCGGCGGCACGATCTTGTTGTTGACGATGTTGTCGGTGATGTCCAGCAGGCCCTGGATGAACAGCTTGTAGCAGGCCACGCCGTTGGCGAAGATCGCGTCGCGGTCGCCGTTCACCGGCGGGGTCTTGGCGAAGAAGCCGCCCTTCGCGCCGACCGGCACGATGACGGTGTTCTTGACCATCTGCGCCTTGACCAGGCCCAGCACTTCGGTACGGAAGTCTTCGCGACGGTCCGACCAGCGCAGGCCACCACGGGCGACCGCGCCGAAGCGCAGGTGGGTACCTTCCACGCGCGGGCCGTAGACGAAGATTTCGCGGTACGGGCGCGGCTTCGGCAGGTCCGGCACCAGCGCCGAATCGAACTTGAAGCTGATGACATGGCCGTGCTGGCCGTTGGCATCGGTCTGGTAGTAGCTGGTACGCAGGGTCGCGTCGATCACGCCCATGAACGAGCGCAGGATGCGGTCCTCGTCCAGGCTGGACACGCGGTCCATCAGCTTCAGCAGCGCATCGCGCGCGGCCTGCATCTGCGCGTCGCGGTCACCCTTGCGGGCGTCGACCACGGTCTTGAGCACCTTCAGGGTGGCGTCGTCGCCAGCAGCCAGCACATCGAAGTGGGCCTTCAGCTGGGCCTGGCCGGCGGCGATATCGTCCTTGCTCTCATGGCCGGTAGCCGGATCGAAGCGGGCTTCGAACAGCTCGACCAGCAGGCGGGCCAGCAGCGGGTAGCGCGCGAAGGTGCCTTCCACGTAGGCCTGCGAGAACGGCACGCCGGTCTGCAGCAGGTACTTGCAGTAGCCGCGCAGCATGGCGACCTGGCGCCAGTGCAGGCCGGCAGCCAGCACCAGGCGGTTGAAGCCGTCGTTCTCGGCATCGCCGTGCCAGACGCGGGCGAAGGTCTCGCCGAAGGCTTCATCGACGCTGGCGGCATCGATCGCGCCGGCGGTCGACTCGACCTCGAAGTCCTGCACGTACACCGGCGCGTTGTCGACCGACAGGCGGTACGGGCGCTCGGCGATCACGCGCAGGCCCATGTTTTCCATCATCGGCAGCGCGTCCGACAGCGGAATGTCGTCCAGCTGGCGATACAGCTTCAGGCGCAGGCCATCGCCGCTTTCGCGCGGCACGGCCTGCAGGCTCAGGCGCAGGTCGTCCGGGCCGGTCAGGGCATCGAGCTGGCTGACATCGTTGGCGGCAACGGCGGTGCTGTTGTCTTCGATGTAGCCAGCCGGCAGTGCCTTGCCGATGCGGGCAGCGATGCGCAGGCCTTCGGTTTCGCCGTGGCGGGTCACCAGCGCTTCGCGCAGGTCGTCCTGCCAGTTGCGCAGCACCTGGGCCAGCTTCTGCTCCAGTTCGGCGGTATCGACGTCCAGCATTTCGCCCGGCTTCGGGCGCACGATCAGGTGCACCTGGGCCAGCGGCGATTCGCCCAGCACCACCGAGCTGTCCACGTACTCGCCGTGCAGCGCGTCCTTCAGCATCGCTTCGATGCGCAGGCGCACGTCGGTGTTGAAGCGCTCACGCGGCAGGTAGACCAGCGCGGAGATGAAACGACTGTACTTGTCGCGGCGCAGGAACAGGCGGCTGCGCACGCGCTCCTGCAGGCCCAGCACGCCCATGGCAGTGCGGAACAGTTCGTCCTCGCTGGACTGGAACAGTTCTTCGCGCGGCAGGGTTTCCAGGATGTGGCGCAGGGCCTTGCCGCTGTGGCTGGCCGAGGCCAGGCCCGACTGCTTCATCACGTGCTCGTGGCGCTGGCGCACCAGCGGGATTTCCCACGGGCGACGGTTGTAGGCGCTGGAGGTGAACAGGCCGAGGAAGCGCTGCTCGCCGATGATCTTGCCCTTGGCGTCGAATTCCAGCACGCCGATGTAGTCCATGTAGCCGGCGCGGTGCACGCGCGAACGGGCATTGGTCTTGGTCAGGATCAGCGCGTCCTTCAGCCCGGACGTGGTGTTCAGGCCCTGCGCGGCCAGGGTCTTGACCGGACGGGCGGCGGACTTGTCCTTGCCGCGCATCAGGCCCAGGCCGGTGTCGTTCAGCGGCGCCAGCACGTCTTCCTTGCCCTGCTTCTCGACGCGGTACTCGCGGTAGCCGAAGAAGGTGAAGTGGTTGTCGGCGGCCCAGCGCAGGAATTCCTGTGCTTCCTTGCGCGAGGCGGCATCGACCGGCAGCTGGCGGCTGCCCAGGTCGTCGGCCAGCGCCAGTGCCTTGTCCTTCATCGGCTGCCAGTCGCGCACGATCGCACGCACTTCGTCCAGCGCCTTGTTGATGGCCTGCTCGATGGCGGCCATGGCTTCGGCCGGCTGGCGGTCGATTTCCAGCAGCATCACCGACTCGGCATCACCCTCGCCGACCTTGACCAGCTTGCCGGCCTTGTCGCGGGTGAAGCGCAGCACCGGGTGGCCCAACACGTGAACACCCACGCCCTGTTCGGCCAGCGACATGGTGACGGTGTCGACCAGGAACGGCATGTCATCGTTGACGATCTGCAGCACGGTGTGCGGCGATTCCCAACCATTGGCCTTCGCGGTCGGATTGAACACGCGGACGTTGGCCTTGCCGGCCTTGCGGGCACGGGCGAATTCCAGCGTCTCAGCCGCGAGAGCGGCCCACTCTTCAGCGCTGTGGTGCGGGAACTCGTCCGACTCCATGCGCTTGTAGAAGTCAGTGGCGAAGGCCACCGCTTCGGCCTGTGCGGCCGCGGGGTAACGCTTGCGCAATGCCGTGTACACCGGCTCCAGGGAGAAACCAGCGGTCACTGCGACCTCCGACTCTGCTGGTTTGGTCTTGTTTTTCACGGTCTTGGCTGCGGTTTTTTGCGGTTTCATGGCAGAGCGATGCGCTTGCTCAGTTGGGAAAATGAAATTGTAGCCCTACCGCACGAAAAGGCCTTGCTGCAGGACGGAATAACCAGATTCGGGTTTGCTGCGGTTTAGACGCCTATTCAGTTCGCACCGGTATGGTGCTGGCGCGCGCTTCAGCACTGCCGACAGGATCGGCAAAGCGTGTTACCGGAAGACACACGCGGCGACGCCGATTCGATTCCACAATCCTGAACTGGACGGTATAGTCCACCGCGTGAACCCGGCCTACCTCCCCGTTGCCCTCGACGCACGCGATGAGCGCGTGTTCGATGCCGTGCGCGAGCTGTTGGCCCAGCAGGGCATGCAGATGAGCATGGACGCGGTGGCCCAGCATGCCGGCTGTTCCAAGCAGACCCTGTACTCGCGCTACGGCAACAAGCAGGAACTGCTGCGCCGGGTGATGCAGCGCCATGTCGGCCACGCTACCGGAGCCATGGTTCGTGCACTCCGCACTGACGACCTGCGTGCCAGCCTGCTCCAGTTCGCCACCGACTTCCTGGAGCATTTCAACCAACCGCACGTAGGGCAGGCCTGTCGGCTGATCGCCGCCGACGCGGCCCAGTTTCCCGAAGAGGCGCGTACGCTGTACCGGCATGGCGCCGGCGCGCTGACGCTTCATCTTGCTGAATGGATTGAAACCGTTTGCATGCGTGGCCAGCTCCGGCATGACGACCCGCACTTCATGGCCGAACTGCTGCTGAGCATGATCGCCGGTCAGGATTTCGACAAACAGCGTTTCCATACCCCCCATCGTGATGACGCGCAGCTGCGTCGGCGCTGGGCAGAGTTCTCCGTCGACAGCTTCCTGCGCGCCTTCGCGCCTCAGCCGTCGGCGGCCCCGTCTTCAAACCAACCCCGGAGTTCCTCCTGATGACCGCCCCACTCCGCACCCTTGCCCTGACGTGCGCCGTTGCTGTCGCGCTGGCTGCCTGCAAGAAGCCGGAACAGCAGACGCCCCCGCCGCCGGAGGTGGGCGTGATCGACGCCAAGCCGCAGACCCTGCCGCTGCAGCGTGAGCTGGTCGGCCGCCTGTCGCCGTTCCGCAGCGCCGACGTGCGTGCGCGCGTGCCGGGCGTACTGCTCAAGCGCGTCTACCAGGAAGGCTCGCAGGTCAAGCAGGGCCAGCCCCTGTTCCTGATCGACCCGGCGCCGCTGCGTGCTTCGCTCAATGCCTCCGAGGCCCAGCTGGCCTCGGCCCGCGCCACCTACGCCAATGCCAAGGTTGCCGCCGACCGCGCGCGTTCTCTGGCGCCGCAGCAGTTCGTCTCCAAATCCGACCTGGACAACGCCGAATCGGCCGAGCGCACCGCGCTGGCCGCGGTCAAGCAGGCCGAAGCGGCGGTGACCTCTTCGCGCATCAGCCTGGGCTACACCGAAGTGACCGCACCGATCAGCGGCGTGGCCAACAAGCAGCAGGTCACCGAAGGTGCGCTGGTCGGCCAGGGCGATGTGACCCTGCTGACCACCGTCGACCAGCTCGACCCGCTGTACGTGAACTTCTCGCTGAGCGTGGACGAGTTGACCCAGCTGCGCGCGCAGCAGGCCAAGGGTGCGCTGGCGCTGTCCGGTGACGGCAAGGCCACGGTCAACGTCAAGCTGGCCGACGGCAGCACCTACAGCGAGCCGGGCACGCTGGACTTCTCTTCGACCACGGTCGACCCGGCCACCGGCGCGGTGTCGCTGCGTGCGCTGCTGCCGAACCCGCAGCAGATCCTGCTGCCCGGCGCCTTCGTCAGCTTCCAGGCCAACCTCGGCGAGCGCAACAACGCCTACCTGGTGCCGCAGCAGGCGCTGCTGCGCGACACCACCGGCGGCTACGTGATGGTGGTCGGTGCCGACGGCAAGGTGGTGCGCAAGAACGTGAAGACCGATGGCGCGCAGAACGGCAACTGGCTGGTCAGCGACGGCCTGGCCGCCGGTGACAAGGTGATCGTGGCCGGCGTGCAGAAGGTCAAGGAAGGTGCACCGGCGGTGGCCAAGCCGTGGACCCCGGGGCAGGACGCCAACGGCAAGCCTGCCGCAGGCGGCGCCGCTCCGGCGGGCGCAGCACCGGCCGCAGGCAAGGCACCGGCCGACGCGGCCAAGCCCGAGCAGGCCGATGCGGCCAAGCCGGCCGCCACCGATTCGAACAAGCAGTAACGGGAACCTTCCGTCATGCCTAAATTTTTCATCGAACATCCAGTCTTCGCCTGGGTGGTTGCGATCCTGATCTCGCTCAGCGGCGTGATCGCGATCCTCAACCTGGGCGTGGAGTCCTATCCCAACATCGCCCCGCCGCAGGTCACCGTCTCGGCGACCTACCCGGGTGCCAGTGCGGACACCACGGAGAAGTCGGTCACCCAGGTGATCGAGCAGCAGCTGACCGGTATCGATCACCTGCTGTACTTCAGCTCATCGTCCGCCTCCAACGGCCGTGCGCAGATCACCCTGACCTTCGAGACCGGTACCGATCCGGACATCGCCCAGGTGCAGGTGCAGAACAAGGTCTCGCTGGCCACGCCACGCCTGCCTTCGGAAGTGACCCAGCAGGGCGTGGTGGTGGCCAAGGCCAACGCCGGCTTCCTGATGGTGATCGCGCTGCAGTCCGATACGCCGGCCATCAACCGTGATGCCCTGAACGACATCGTCGGCTCGCGCGTGCTCGACCAGGTCTCGCGTATTCCCGGCGTCGGCAGCACCCAGCAGTTCGGTTCCGAGTACGCCATGAACATCTGGCTCAACCCGGAGAAGATGCAGGGTTATGGCCTGTCGGCCAGCCAGGTGCTGGCGGCGGTGCGCGCGCAGAACGTGCAGTTCGCCGCCGGTGCGCTGGGTTCGGACCCGTCGCCGGAAGGCCAGCACTTCACCGCCACGGTCTCGGCTGAAGGCCGCTTCAGTTCGCCGCAGGAGTTCGAGAACATCATCCTGCGGGCAAATCCGGACGGTTCGCGGGTGCTGATGAAGGACATCGCCCGCGTCGCCTTCGGTGCCAACAACTACGGTTTCGACACCCAGTACAACGGCAAGCCGACCGGTGCCTTCGCCATCCAGCTGCTGCCGGGCGCCAACGCCCTGAACGTGGCCGATGCGGTGCGCGCCAAGATGGACGAGCTGCAGCCCAGCTTCCCGTCCGGGGTGACCTGGTTCTCGCCGTACGACAGCACCACCTTCGTCAAGATCTCCATCCAGGAAGTGGTCAAGACACTGTTTGAAGCAGTGTTCCTGGTGTTCCTGGTGATGCTGATCTTCCTGCAGAACTTCCGCGCCACCCTGATCCCGACCCTGGTCATCCCGGTGGCCCTGCTCGGCACCTTCCTGGGCATGTGGATGATCGGCTTCACGATCAACCAGCTGACCCTGTTCGCGATGGTGCTGGCGATCGGCATCGTGGTCGATGACGCGATCGTGGTGATCGAGAACGTCGAACGCATCATGACCGAGGAAGGCCTGGCGCCGAAGCCGGCCACGCAGAAGGCGATGACCCAGATCACCGGCGCGGTGGTGGCGATCACCGTCGTACTGGCCGCGGTGTTCATCCCGTCCGCCCTGCAGGGCGGCGCCGCCGGTGAAATCTACAAGCAGTTCGCGCTGACCATCGCCATCTCGATGGCGTTCTCGGCGTTCCTGGCTCTGGGCTTCACCCCCGCGCTGTGCGCGACCTTCCTCAAGCCGACGCACAACGACAACCCGAACATCATCTACCGCACCTTCAACAAGTACTACGACAAGATCAGCCATACCTATGTGGGGCACATCACTTCGGCGGTGCGCCATGCACCGCGCTGGATGATCCTGTTCGTGGTGCTGACCGCACTGTGCGGCTTCCTGTTCACCCGCATGCCGGGCAGCTTCCTGCCGGAAGAAGACCAGGGCTATGCGCTGGCGATCGTGCAGTTGCCGCCGGGCTCGACCAAGGGCCAGACCAACGAAGTGTTCGCGCAGATGCGTGGCATCCTGGAAAAGCAGGATGGCTATGAAGGCATGCTGCAGGTGGCCGGTTTCAGCTTCGTCGGTTCCGGCGAGAACGTGGGCATGGGCTTCATCCGCCTGAAGCCATGGGAGGAACGCAAGTTCACCGCGCCCGAGTTCATCCAGAACATGAACGGCGCGTTCTACGGCATCAAGGAAGCGCAGATCTTCGTGGTCAACCTGCCCACCGTGCAGGGCCTCGGCCAGTTCGGCGGCTTCGACATGTGGCTGCAGGACCGCAGCGGTGCCGGCTACGAGCAGCTGACCCAGGCGCGTAACATCCTGCTTGGCCAGGCTGCGCAGAAGCCCGATCATCTGGTGGGCGTACGCCCGAACGGCCTGGAAAACGCCCCGCAGCTGCAGCTGCATGTCGACCGCGTGCAGGCCCAGTCGATGGGCATGTCGGTGTCGGACGTGTACAGCACCATCCAGCTGATGCTGGCCCCGGTGTACGTGAACGACTTCTTCTACGAAGGCCGCATCAAACGCGTGACCATGCAGGCCGATGGTCCGTACCGCACCGGCCAGGAGTCGCTGAAGAGCTTCTACAGCCCCTCCAGCCTGACCACGAATGCCGACGGCACCAATGCGATGATCCCGCTCAATACGGTGGTCAAGTCCGAATGGGTGTCGGCACCGCCGTCGCTGAGCCGCTACAACGGCTACTCGGCGATCAACATCGTCGGCTCGCAGGCACCGGGCACCAGCTCGGGTGAGGCGATGCAGACCATGGAAGGCATCGTCAACGACGATCTGCCGGCCGGCTTCGGCTACGACTGGTCGGGCATGTCCTACCAGGAAATCCTGGCCGGCAACGCGGCGACGCTGCTGCTGGTGCTGTCGATCGTGGTGGTGTTCCTGTGCCTGGCCGCGTTGTATGAAAGCTGGTCGATCCCGGTGGCAGTACTGCTGGTGGTGCCGCTGGGCGTGCTTGGCGCCCTCGGCCTGTCGATGCTGCGTGGCCTGCCGAACGATCTGTTCTTCAAGATCGGCCTGATCACCGTGATCGGCCTGGCCGCGAAGAACGCGATCCTGATCGTCGAGTTCGCGGTGGAACAGCGCGCAGCAGGCAAGACCCTGCGCGACGCCACCATCGAGGCGGCACGCCTGCGCTTCCGCCCGATCCTGATGACCTCGTTCGCGTTCATCATGGGCGTGATCCCGATGGCGATCTCCACCGGCGCCGGCGCCAATTCCCGCCACGCCATTGGTACCGGCGTGATCGGCGGCATGCTGTTCGCCACCCTGCTCGGCCTGCTGATGATCCCGGTGTTCTTCGTGGTCGTGCGCCGCATGCTGGGTGACAAGCTGGATGAGTCCTCCAAGGAATTCATGGAGCGCCAGCGCGACGCCGAAGCCGCGCACCGCCCGGATCGTTGATCCGGCGGTGAGTTGAAACGAAAAGGCCCCGGAGCGATCCGGGGCCTTTTTCATTCGTGCCATGAAGCCGGTAGTCGCCAACCTTGGTTGGCGCCGCTGGATCCATGCCAACCAAGGTTGGCGCATGCCAAGCCGGCGTCTCAGCGCAGCAGCGCAACCACCACGCATACCACCACGAGAGCCAATGCCGCCCATTGCATCGGCACAAAGAAGAAATGATGGGGTGCAGCCATACCCTTCTGCCGGGGCGCACGGTTGAGCCACAAACCCAGCAATACGTTCACCGCTGCGCCGATGCCTGCACCCAACAGAACCTGGGGCAGCGGCGTGTTGCCCCTGGAGCCTTCATGCGGAAAGAAGTACGCCAGCAGCAGGATGGCTGCAATCGGCGTCACCAGCGTCATGAATCCCCAACCTCGATAGATCATCTTTGCAGACCGCGTAAAAACCGGCTTGCATTGGACCAGATCGGGTATCGCTCGGCCAAGAAGACCGTGTATCCACGCATGGCGTGGATCTACTGGCCGCGCCGCCGTTGCAGCGGCGCGGCCGGTCGAACTCAGCGCAGCCCGGTCTCGTTGCGGGCGATCACCAGGCGCTGGATTTCCGAGGTGCCCTCGTAGATCTCGGTGATCTTGGCATCACGGAAGTAGCGCTCCAGCGGCATTTCCTTCGAATATCCCATGCCGCCATGAATCTGCACGGCCTGATGGGTGATCCACATCGCCGCTTCCGAGGCCGTCAGCTTGGCCACCGCCGCTTCGGTGCTGAAGCGCTTGCCCTGGCCCTTTACCCACGCCGCGCGCAGGGTCAGCAGCAGCGCCGCGTCCAGCTTGCACTTCATGTCGGCGATCTTGGCCTGGGTCATCTGGAAGGTACCGATGGCCGCGCCGAACGCCTTGCGCTCCTTCACGTACTCCAGGGTCGCTTCATAGGCGGCACGGGCGATGCCGATGGCCTGCGAGGCGATACCGATGCGACCAGCATCGAGCACGCTCATGGCGATCTTGAAGCCCTCGCCTTCCTGGCCCAGCACGTCTTCAGCCTGCGCCACGTAGTCGTTGAACTCGATCTCGCAGGTGGCCGAAGCGCGGATGCCGAGCTTCGGCTCCGTCTTGCCGCGACCGAAGCCCGCCTTGTCGGTATCGATGATGAAGGCGGTGATGCCGCGCGCGCCCTTTTCCGGCTCGCTCATTGCGAACAGCACGATGTACTTGGCCACCGGGCCGGAGGTGATCCAGCTCTTCTTGCCGTTGATGACGAAGGTGCCATCGGCCTGCTTCACTGCACGGCAGCGCATGGCGGTGGCGTCCGAACCGGACTGCGGCTCGGTCAGCGCGAACGCGCCGATGGCCTCGCCTTCGGCGATGGCACGCACGTAGGTCTGCTTCTGTTCCTCGGTACCGTGGGTGAGGATGCCGTTGCAGAACAGCGAGTTGTTGACCGACATGATGGTCGAGTGGGCAGCGTCGGCGGCGGCGACCTCCACCATCGCCAGCACGTACGCAATCGGGTCCATGCCCGCGCCGCCGTACTCGGCCGGCACTTCGATGCCCATCAGGCCGTTTTCGCCCAGCAGGCGGATGTTGTCCAGCGGGAACTCGCCGGTGCGGTCATGGTGCTCCGCGCTGGGGGCGATCTTTTCCTGCGCGATGCGCCGCGCCACGTCCTGCAGCATCAACTGCTCTTCAGTAAAGCTGAAATCCACAACACCCTCCCGGGTACATGAAGTTATGGGCCGCGCACCGCGCGCCCAGGTGCCTCGATTGTACCGGGGCCCGCCAGTTTCCGTACGCCAGCGACTTGACCGCGGCAGGTCTTCTCAGCGAATATATCTCTATATCGCGATAGGTAGATATTTATGGATCTGGAAGACTGGTCGACCCGCCTCAAGGTGTTTGCCGATGCCACCCGTGTGCGCCTGCTGGCGCTGCTGGAGCAGGAGGAACTGACCGTGGCCGAACTGTCGGCGATCACCCGGCTGGCACAGCCACGCGTGTCCACCCACCTGGCGCGCCTGAAGGAAGCCGGCCTGGTCCGCGACCGCCGTGCGGGCGTGTCGGCCTATTACCGCTTCGACGAGGCCCAGCTGGACCCGGCGCAGCGTGCATTGTGGCATGCCTTGAGCAATGGAAGCGACGACCCGTTGCTGCGGCAGGACGCTGAACGTGTCGCCGCCGTGCTGGCCCACCGTGCCTCCGACCAGAACTGGGCCGACAGCGTGGCCGGCGACATGGAGCGCCACTATTCTCCCGGCCGCACCTGGGAAGCCCTCGCGCGTACCGCGTTGCCGCTGCTGGAGACCGGCGACGTGCTGGACATCGCCTCCGGTGACGGCGTGCTGGCCGAACTCGTCGCCCCGCATGCCAAGCGCTACATCTGCATCGATACCAGCGCGCGCGTGGTTGCCGCCGCCAGCGAGCGCCTGCGCCGCCTGCCCAATGTGGAAGTGCGCGAGGGCGACATGCATGCGCTGCCGTTCAAGGACGGCAGCTTCGACCTGGTGGTGCTGATGCATGCGCTGACCTACGCCAGCAAACCGGCGCAGGCGGTGACCGAAGCCGCGCGCGTGCTGCGCTCCGGCGGCCGCCTGCTGCTGTGCAGCCTGGCCCGCCACGAGCACAAGGCGGCGGTGGAGGCCTACGGCCACGTCAACCTCGGCTTCAGCGACAAGGAGCTGCGCAGGTTCGTCGACAAGGCCGGCCTGCAGGTATCCAGCCTGGAGACGGTCACCCGCGAAAAGCGTCCGCCGCACTTCGAAGTGATTTCACTGATCGCCAACAAGCCCTGAGCCCGAGATCGCCATGCCTGCCCTGCCCTGGTTGCATCCTGATCGTGCCAACGCCCTGCTCGACGCCCTGCGCGAGCGGATCCTGATCATCGACGGCGCGATGGGCACCATGATCCAGCGCCATGGCCTGCAGGAAGACGACTACCGCGGCGAGCGCTTCGCCGGTGGCTACGATCATGTGCATGGCCCCGCTTGCGACCACGCCGTGCAGGAAGGGCATGACCTGAAGGGCAACAACGATCTGCTGCTGCTGACCCGGCCGCAGATCGTCGCCGACATCCATACCGCCTACCTGGAAGCGGGCGCGGATCTGGTCGAGACCAACACCTTCAACGCCACGTCGGTCAGCCAGGCCGACTACCACCTCGAACACCTGGTGTACGAGTTGAACAAGGCTGGCGCAGCGGTGGCACGCGCCTGCTGCGATACGGTAGCTGCAACCACACCAGGCAAGCCACGCTTCGTGATCGGGGTGATCGGCCCGACCAGCCGCACCGCCTCGATCAGTCCCGATGTCAACGATCCGGGCTTTCGCAACACCAGCTTCGACGAGCTTCGCGACACGTACCGCGAAGCCATTGACGGCCTGATCGACGGCGGCGCCGACACCATCATGGTCGAGACCATCTTCGACACGCTCAATGCCAAGGCCGCGCTGTATGCACTGGAGGAGGCCTTCGATGCACGCGGCGCAAGGTTGCCCGTGATGATCTCCGGCACCATCACTGATGCCTCGGGACGCACGCTGTCCGGGCAGACCGCCGAGGCCTTCCACGCGTCGCTCGCGCATGCGCGCCCATTGTCGATCGGCCTGAACTGCGCACTGGGTGCCGACGCGATGCGCCCGCACGTGGAAACCCTTGCGCAGATCGCCGACTGCTACGTCAGCGCACACCCCAATGCCGGTCTGCCCAATGCCTTCGGCGAGTACGACGAGACGCCCGAGGACATGGCCAGCACCCTGCGCGGTTTCGCCGAGGATGGCCTGTTGAACCTGGTCGGTGGCTGCTGTGGCTCCACCCCTGACCACATCCGCGCAATCGCCGAGGCCGTGGCCGGGCTGCCGCCGCGCGCCCTGCCCGGTGTCCAGGAGCAGGCCGCATGAATGTCGCCGCCACCGTTCCGCACTTCCCACCCTATTGCTGTTGAGCTGACGCCTGCCATGACGCCTGTCCGCCCTACCCGCCTGTCCGGCCTGGAACCTCTGGTCATCACTCCGGACCTGCTGTTCATCAACGTCGGCGAGCGCACCAACGTCACCGGCAGCGCGCAGTTCCGCAAGCTGGTCAAGGAAGGCCGCTACGAAGAAGCGGTGGACGTGGCCCGCCAGCAGGTGGCCAGCGGCGCGCAGATCCTCGACGTCAACATGGACGAGGGCCTGATTGATTCGGAAGCGGCGATGACCCGCTACCTCAACCTGATCATGTCCGAGCCGGACATCGCCCGTATTCCGGTGATGGTCGACTCCTCCAAGTGGAGCGTGATCGAGGCCGGCCTGAAGTGCCTGCAGGGCAAGAGCGTGGTCAATTCGATCTCGCTGAAGGAAGGCGAGGCGCTGTTCCGCGAGCACGCACGCAAGGTCCTGCGCTATGGCGCGGCCGCGGTGGTGATGGCCTTCGACGAAAGCGGCCAGGCTGACACCTGCGCACGCAAGGTCGAGATCTGCACCCGCGCCTACCGCATCCTGGTCGACGAGATCGGCTTCCCACCGCAGGACATCATCTTCGACCCGAACATCTTCGCCGTCGCCACCGGCATCGAAGAGCACGACAACTATGCGGTGGACTTCATCGAAGCCACCCGCATCATCAAGCAGACGCTGCCGCACTGCCATGTGTCCGGCGGTGTTTCCAACGTCTCGTTCTCGTTCCGCGGCAACGAAACGGTGCGCCAGGCCATCCACTCGGTGTTCCTGTACCACGCCATTGCCGCCGGCATGGGCATGGGCATCGTCAACGCCGGCGCCATGCCGATCTACGACGAACTGGAACCGGAACTGCGCGAGCGCGTGGAGGATGTGATCCTCAACCGCCGCAGCGATGCCACCGAGCGCCTGCTGGAAATCGCCGAGCGCTACAAGGGCAAGAAGGGCGCGGCGAAGACCGAAGACCTCGCCTGGCGCGAGAAGCCGGTGGCGCAGCGCCTGGCGCACGCGCTGGTGCACGGCCTGGATGCCTTCGTGGAAGAAGACACCGAACTGGCCCGGCAGGCGTCCAGCCGCCCGCTGGACGTGATCGAAGGTCCGTTGATGGATGGCATGAACGTGGTCGGCGACCTGTTCGGCGCCGGCAAGATGTTCCTGCCGCAGGTGGTGAAATCCGCGCGCGTGATGAAGAAGGCCGTGGCCTACCTGCTGCCCTACATCGAGGCCGAGAAGGCGCGCAGTGGCGACACCGCCAAGAGCAACGGCAAGATCATCATGGCCACGGTGAAGGGTGATGTGCATGACATCGGCAAGAACATCGTCGGCGTAGTCCTGGCCTGCAACAACTTCGAGGTGGTCGACCTTGGCGTGATGGTGCCGGCGCAGAAGATCCTCGATGCCGCGCGCGAGCACAACGCCGACCTGATCGGCCTGTCCGGTCTGATCACTCCATCACTGGAAGAGATGAGCCACGTGGCCCGGGAGATGCAGCGCCAGGGCTTCGACCTGCCGCTGCTGATCGGTGGAGCGACCACCTCGCGCGCGCACACCGCGCTGAAGATCGACCCACATTACAAGGCGCCCACGGTGTGGGTGAAGGACGCCTCGCGCGCGGTCGGCGTGGCCCAGTCGCTGATCTCGCGTGACCTGCGCGAGGCCTTCGTAGCCGCCAACGAGGCCGACTATGCCGAGATCCGCGCGCGCCATCGCAACCGTGGCGATGCCAAGCGCCTGGTTTCGCTGGAACACGCGCGTGGGCAGAAATTCCAGGGCGGCTGGGACACCTACACGCCGCCGGCACCGAACCAGCCCGGCCTGCACGTATTTGACGACTACCCGCTGGCCGAACTGGTCGACTACATCGACTGGACGCCGTTCTTCCAGGCCTGGGAGCTGGCCGGCAAGTTCCCGGCCATCCTCACCGACGAAATCGTCGGCACCCAGGCCAGCGATCTGTACAGGGACGCCCGCGCGATGCTTGAGCGCATCGTCAATGAGAAATGGCTGACCGCCAAGGCCGTGTTCGGCCTGTGGCCGGCGAACAGCATCGGCGACGACGTGCGCGTGCAGCACCCGCAGGGCGAAACCACCCTGCACTTCCTGCGCCAGCAGGTGGACAAGCCGGCCGAGCGCCCGGATTTCTGCCTGGCCGATTTCATCGCCCCGGCCGACAGCGGCAAGCAGGATTGGATCGGCGCCTTCGCCGTCACTGCCGGCATCGGCATCGACGCGCACGTAGCGCGCTTCGAAGCCGACCACGATGACTACAACGCGATCCTGCTGAAGGCCCTCGCCGATCGCTTCGCCGAAGCGCTGGCCGAGCGCCTGCACCAGCGCGTGCGTACCGAATTCTGGGGCCATGAGCACGCCGAGACGCTGGACAACGAGGCCCTGATCGACGAGCAGTACCGTGGCATCCGCCCGGCGCCAGGGTACCCGGCATGCCCGGAGCACAGCGAGAAACGGCGCCTGTTCGACCTGCTGCAGGCCGAAGCCAACGCCGCCATGGAACTGACCGAGAGCTTCGCGATGCTGCCTACGGCGGCCGTTTCGGGCTACTACTTCAGCCATCCGCAGAGCCAGTACTTCGTGGTCGGCCGCCTCAGCCGCGAGCAGGTCAGCGACTACGCCCGCCGCAAGGGCGTGGACCGCGCCCAGGCCGAGCGCTGGCTGGCCTCCAACCTCGACTACGACCCCGAATGACACAAAAAGGGGACGGAGGGGATTAAGTCGTTTGTGCCCAAAACGACTTAATCCCCTCCGTCCCCTTTTCGCTTCATCATTGCGCTGGACTTTGACGGTTTCTCGTCCGGTGTCGTTTGCCCTGGTCGGCGCACTGCTGTGCTTCTTCGCACCGAGCCTGCCACTGATCCGCGCACGCCGGAGCCGCTTCAAGGCCTGACGCCGGCGCGGTCCTACTGCTGCCGCAGTACCTGCTGCAGCGACGGCAGCAGCACACGGTTGCCATGCGCGCTGAGGTGATCGCCATCGAAGAACAACGGCCGGCCATCGCGCTGCGCCGGGCACAGCACGTCATCACACAGCACCGGCATCGGATCCCACAGCACCCCCCCTGGCAGGCCATCGACCACCTGCTGCAGGCTGCCCAGCATCGGCGCACGCAGCGTTTCCATCGCCTCACGCGTGCTGTCCAGGCCGTTGCGGCAGACCTCGTTGCGTGAATTGAAGCGGTCCGAACAGCGATACGGCGGCGCCGGCAGCACCGGTTTGGGCGCCTCCAGCACAATTCGCACACCGCGCTCGGCCAACGGTTTCCACTGGGTGATCGCCTCGGCCACTTCGGCCTCGCGTCCTGCAGTGGCTTCCGGGGTCACCTCGCCCGCCAGCTGCGCCTGCGCATCGAACAATACGAACTGATCGGACAAGCGCGGTATCCGCAGCGACACCAGCACCACGGCATCACCTGGCTGCGCACGCTGCGTGACATCGGCGAGCATCGCTGCGTCGAAATCACTGCAACCGGCACCCACGCCGCGCCACTTCTGCAGGCTCACCTGCGGGCATCCACCACGACCGTAGAGAATTACCTCCGAGCCACTCTCAAGCGCCAGCCGCTGCAGCAGCTCGATGTAGGCCATTGCATGCGAATCGCCAGCAACGAACACCTGCTTCGGCGCACCGGCAGGCACCGGCCGATCGCAGTCACCACGCGCATAGGTCCGCATGCTGCCACCTTCGAAGCGTCGCTTGGTGGTCACCAGGCTGCAGTCGGGATAGTCGCCTGCCACGCTCTTGCCGTTGGGATACCAGTCGCCGGGATGCCGACTGACCGTGCTCAGTGATATCCGCGGTGCCTGCAGGTACAGCAGCGTCTGGGTGCCGGCCGCGACCAGCAGCACAACCGAACCTGCCAGCGCCCAGCGACCCGGGCGCAGACGCTGCGCCAAGGGGCCCCGGAACGGTTGCTCCACCCAGCGCCACGACAACCACGACAGCAGCAGCACCAGCGCCATCGCAGCGCTCATCTGCAGGGGTGTCTGCAGGCCCACGGTCCAGCGCATCAGCACGAATACCGGCCAGTGCCACAGATACAGCGAGTACGACAGCAGGCCGATGGAGCGCATCGGCCTGCTGGCCAACAGGCGTGCCACCCAGGACCGGGGATGATGATGCAGCGCCCACAGCAAGCCTGCCGCCGCAAAGGTCGGCAGCAGGCCATCAGGCCACGGCGAACGTCCGGCCCGTGCGGTCCACAATGCCCAGCACAGCAAGGCCAGCGCCACCATCGCGAGCAGCGAGAACACGGGCGCAGCGCGCTTCAGTGCAGTCGTCGTCACCGCATCCACTGGCTGGCGAACATGCAGCAGCTGGAACAGCAGTACGCCAACACCCAGTTGCCACAGCCGCGTAGTGGTGGCGTAGAACGCCCACGATGGCGGCGCCTCGCGCAGGCCCAGCACCGCCGCATGCAGCAGCGACGCCGCGCTGACCACGGCAAACAGGCCAAGGCTGATCCAACGCCCGCGCACGCCGCGCGCCCAGGCCAGGAACAGCAGCGGGAACAGCAGGTAGAACTGCTCCTCCACGCCCAGCGACCAGGTATGGGTATAGGGATTGAATTCGGCCTTGGGCGCGAAATAGTCGTTGCCGATCAGCGCCAGCACCCAGTTGCTGAAGCCGAAGAATGCCATCAGCCCGGTCTTGTCACTGGCCTCGCTGAGCCAGGACTCGGGAATGAACAGCACGCTGCCGACGGCGGTCAACAGCAGGCAGCTGATCAGCGCAGGTGCGATGCGGCGGATGCGACGCGAATAGAAGCGCAGCATCGACTGCCACAGCGACAACGGCGGCAGCCGGTGCACCGACGCGCTGACCACGAACCCGGAAATGACGAAGAACACGTCTACGCCGGTGAACCCGCCCGGCAACCAGGCCGGGTCCAGGTGGAACACGATGACGGCCAGCACGGCAATCGCGCGCAGGCCGTCAATGTGCGGCACGTAGCCGCGGCTTGGATCAGCGGTCATCCCTTCCCCCCAACCGCGGAGGCAATGCCGTCCGCGGTGGTTGCGCCTTTACCAGACCAGGTCGTCCGGCACCTGGTACTGCGGATCCGCATACGGATCTTCCTCGGCCGGCGCATTCGGATCGACCTTCAGCGCCACCGAGGCAGCGAACACCGCCTCGGACTGTGCCAGCACGTCGGCCGTTACCAGCAGGTAGCGGCCATTGAGCTGGACCACACCCAGCTCACCGGCATTGAGCGCGGTCAGCTGTTCGGCGGTCACATAGATGCGCTTGATCTTGCCGCCATACGGGAAGTGGCGGGCGATGTCCGCTGCCTCGGCGTTGAGGCTCTTGTCCTTCAGCAGTTCTTCCAGCTTGGCCTTCGCCTCGCGGCGCACGCGTGCTTCTTCCTGCTTCAGGCGCTCGGTCTCGATGCGCTCTTCCTTCTCCCGCTGCGCCCGGATGGCATAGGCCTTGGCCAGGTCCATCTCTTCGGTGCTGCGCGGCTTGCGCGGGCCCTGCTGGCCCTGGCCACCGCGAGCATGCCCGCCGGGCTTGCCCGCGCCATGGCCCTGCCCACGACGCTCACCGGGCTTGTGCTCGCCCTTGCCTGCGCCCTGCGGCTTTCCATTGCCGTTGCCGTTGCCACCCTTGCCCTGCGGGCGGCCATCACGGCGGGGGCCATCATTCTTGCGCTCGGGCTTGGGCGCGGGCTTGAAGCCCAGGCCCATCAGCTGGTCGCGGAGGGTATCGCTCATAGGATTCGGATCAGTAGTGCGGCGGCGGCGGTTCGCTCGCCGGATCGGAAGAATTCAGTGCGTTGCGGACCTTGCCCAGGTCTTCCAGCAGCACGCGCAGCACATCGGCGTTGCGCATGCCCTGCATGCGGGCATCAGCCAGCGCGTCGCTCAGCTCGGCCAGCGCCTGTTCCTGGAAGGACACGCGCATTTCCAGCTCGACCAGGCGCGCTTCCAGCGCCTGCTCGCGTTCAGTGGGCAGATCAGACATGCAACGAGCGCCCCCGGCCAATGCCGTAGTACGCAAGACCTGCGGCTTCCACTTCGCCCGGCTCATACAGGTTGCGGCCGTCGAACACCGCCGCATCCTTCAGCTGCTCGCGCAGCTTCTGGAAGTCGGGGCTGCGGAACTGCTTCCACTCGGTCACCACCACCAGCGCGTCGGCACCCTGCAGCGCTTCATCGGCACTGTTGCAGAACACCAGGTCATCGCGTTCGCCGAAGATGCGCTGCGACTCGTGCATCGCCTCCGGATCGTAGGCACGCACCGTCGCACCGCCTTCCCACAGCTGCGCCAGCAGTCGACGGCTGGAGGCCTCACGCATATCGTCGGTGTTCGGCTTGAAGGCCAGACCCCATACGGCGAAGGTCTTTCCACGCACGCCCTCGTCCTCGCCCTTGTCGTAATGACGCTGGATGAGGGCAAACAGATGACCCTTCTGCGCATCGTTGACCGCTTCAACCGCATTGAGCAGCTTCGGCTCAAGGCCATACTGCTGGGCGGTACGGGCCAATGCCTGCACGTCCTTGGGGAAGCACGAGCCGCCGTAACCGGCACCCGGATAGATGAAGTGCCAGCCGATGCGTGGATCCGAACCAATGCCCTGGCGGACCTGCTCGACATCGGCACCGACGCGTTCAGCGATGTTGGCGATTTCATTCATGAACGAAATCTTGGTCGCCAGCATCGCATTGGCGGCGTACTTGGTCAGTTCGGCCGAACGCACGTCCATTTCCACCACGCGGTCGTGGTTGCGGTTGAACGGCGCGTACAGGCGACGCATCACCGCCACCGACTCTTCGTTCGCCGCACCGATGATGATGCGGTCCGGGCGCATGCAGTCCGCAACCGCATCGCCTTCCTTCAGGAATTCCGGGTTGGACACCACGTCGAAGGCGATGTCCGCGCCACGCGCGGCCAGCTCTTCGGCAATGGCGGCACGCACCTTGTCGGCGGTGCCGACCGGCACCGTCGACTTGTTCACCACCACGGTCGGCACACTCATGTGCCGACCAATGGTCCGGGCTACGGCAAGCACGTATTGAAGATCGGCACTGCCATCCTCGTCCGGTGGCGTACCAACGGCGATGAACACCACCTGGCCGTGATCGATGGCGGCCGCGGCATCCGTGGTGAACGCCAGCCGCGCTGCGGCATGGTTGGCCTTCACCATCGGCTCCAGGCCGGGTTCATAGATCGGGATGATGCCCTGGTTGAGGCCATCCACCTTGGCCTGGTCGATATCGACACAGACCACCTGATGACCAACATCGGCCAGGCAGGTACCGGTCACCAGTCCAACGTAGCCGGTACCAAAAATCGCAACGCGCATATCCGTATTCGCTCCTGAATGACTTACGGCAGAACGCCCAGCAGCTCGACGTCGAACGTCAGAGTCGCGTTCGGGCCGATCGGGCCGCCCGGGGTGCCGTTCTCACCGTAGGCGAGTTCGCCCGGGATCCAGAAGCGGTACTTCGAACCGACCGGCATCAGCGCGACGCCTTCGGTCCAGCCCTTGATCACCTGGTCCAGACCGAACTCGGCCGGCTGGCGGCCGTAGGAACTGTCGAACACGGTGCCGTTGAGCAGCTTGCCTTCGTAGTTCACGCGCACCTTGCTGCTCGGCAGCGGGCGCTCGCCGCTACCCGGGCGGATCACCTGGTACTGCAGGCCCGACGAGGTGGTCACCACGCCCGGCTGGGTCTTGTTCTTGGCGAGGAATGCGTTGCCTTCCGTGCGGTTGGTCTGCGCAGCCTGGGCGGCCTTGGCCTGCATTTCAGCCTGCTTGGCACCCATGAAGGCCTGGATGGTGGCGGTCGCGTCAGCTTCCGTCATCTTCGGCTGGCCCTTGGTCAGGCCGGCGCTGATTGCGTCAAACAACGAGGCGACATCGATATCGTCCTTCAGCTGCGCCAGCGACGGACCCACCGAGTAGGAGCCGATCATCTGCGACACCTTGACGCGGTCGACCTTCGGCGGCTGCGAGCCCGGTGCCACGCCCGGCACCTGCTGGCCGCTGCGGGCCATCACGACCTGGCGCAGGGCGGCATCGGTGGCCTTGGCCTGTTCCTGGGTGATCTGCGGCTGCAGGCCCTCGAACGAACGCTCAACGGCGGTGCGCAGGGCGGCCACATCGATCTCATCGGCGATCGGGGTGAACGACTTGGCGACATCAAGGCCGATGGCGTAGCCGAGCTTCTGCTTGGGGGAATTCAAGGTTGCGGTCTCCTTGGCGGCTGCGGGGGCAGCCGGTTGTTGCGACAGAGCGACACCCGAAGTGCCCATCGCCAGAATCAGAACCGACGCCGCGGCGCCGCGCATTCCCATCTTCATTCGCTGCATTCCTGGAAGTGTCTGGGCGCCGACGTCGGCGCGAAAAGAAACATTGTCGCACGCATGCCGTCGATGTCGAGGCATGCGTGCTGGATATCAATGCGTGGCAGCTGCCGCCAGCGCCTTGTCGATGGCCGCGGTCAGCTGCGGATCGTCCGGCGTCACCTTGCTGGCGAACTGGGCAATGACCTTGCCATCGCGGCCCACGAGGTACTTGTGGAAGTTCCAGGCCGGCGCAACGCCGGTCGCTGCGGTCAACCGCTGGTACAGCGGCGTGGCCTGCGTGCCGACCACATGCACCTTCTCGAACATCGGGAACTTGACGCCGTAGGTCAGGGTGCAGAAGTCCTGGATCTGCTTCTCGTCACCCGGTTCCTGGCCCTTGAAGTCATTGGAAGGAAAGCCCAGCACCGCAAAACCGCGGCCTGCATAGCGCTTCTGCAGCGCCTCCAGCCCTTCGTACTGCGGCGTGTAGCCACACTTGCTGGCGGTGTTGACCACCAGCAGCACTTGCCCGTGATAGCGCTGCTGCAGATTCACCTGCTGCTTGCTGGCCAACGGCCGGTATTCCAGATCGAGCAGGTCGGCCGCCAGCGCACTGGCGGAACCGGCGGCGCCGGCCACCATCAGGGCCAGCAGGGACAGGCCGCGCAGGCGGCACGGGGAAACGGTCGGCAGGGGCATCAGAGGCGGTCCGCGGTAGCCATTCACAAGGCCCGGCCAGTGCTGGCCGGGAATCGGCCGAACTATAGCACCGGGCTCTGCAGCCCCTGATGGCACAGGTCCACCCCGGGCTTTGCGCGGCGTGGCGAATGTGCTGCCCGGGCGCCATCGAAGGCGCAGTGATGACATAGCATGGACATCACTGAATGGAAGGCCGGCCCAAAAAGCCCCCTGCAGAAGATTCATTTCCCTTTTAAATCAATCGACTAAAGGGATGTTTCAGCAATCTGACCACCCCTGCCATCAGTTGGGGACGGCAAGGGGTTGCACGTAGGCGTGCCGGTGTTATAGTTGCATACAACACCAGTCACCTGAGACAGGGGGAAGCCATGAACGTCCGGATCCGTCGCAACCTCACCGCACCCGCGGCCGTCGCTGTTTCGACCCTGCTCGTGCTGGCCTGGTGGGCCACGCCCACCGCCCCTGTTTCCGCCGCTGCTGAAAGTGCGCAGGACGCGACTCTCTCCCCCACAGGGAACGCCCCCTCCTCCTCCCCCCCTCCCCCGCGTCGGCTGCACAGCGCGCTGTCCATGCCGTATTTCTCGTTCGCCCAGCCGCTGACCCCACGGAGCTGAATATGAGCGACATCCAGTGGAGCGACGGCGCTCCCATCTACCGTCAGTTGAAGGAGCGCGTGATCGCCATGATGCTCGACGGAATCCTCAAGCCGGGCGATGCCCTGCCTTCAGTGCGCCAGGTGGCCGCCGACTATCAACTCAACCCCATCACCGTTTCGCGCGCTTACCAGGAGCTGGCCGACGAAGGCCTGGTCGAGAAGCGCCGCGGCCTGGGCATGTTCATGACCGAGCAGGCGGCCACGCAGCTGCGCAGCAGCGAGCGCGACCGTTTCCTCAACGAAGAATGGCCGGCGGTTCTGGAGCGCATCCAGCGCCTGGGCCTGAGCCTCGACGAATTGCTGCCCCAGGGGAAAGTCTGATGAATAGCACTGCAAGTGAGTCGGTCATCACCGCCCGAGGCCTGCGCAAGGCCTACAAGACCACGGTCGCCCTCGACAACGCCAGTTTCAGCATTCCAAGCGGACGCATCGTCGGCCTGATCGGGCCCAATGGCGCCGGCAAGACCACCGCGCTGAAGGCCATTCTTGGGCTGACCTCGGTGGAGGGTGAACTGAGCGTGCTCGGCCGCGACCCGCGACTGCACCGCGACGAACTGATGAACGACATCTGCTTCATCGCCGACGTCGCCGTGCTGCCGCGCTGGCTGAAGGTGCGCGAGGCGATCGATTTCGTGGCCGGCGTCCACCCGCGCTTCGACCGCGCCCGCTGCGAGCGCTTCCTGGCCAGCACCAAGCTGCAGCCGAAGCAGCGCGTGCGCGAGCTGTCCAAGGGCATGATCGTGCAGCTGCACCTGGCGCTGGTGATGGCCATCGATGCCCGCATCCTGGTGCTGGACGAGCCGACCCTCGGCCTGGACATCCTGTACCGCAAGGAGTTCTACCAGCGCCTGCTGGAAGACTACTTCGACGAACAGAAAACCATCATCGTCACCACCCACCAGGTGGAGGAGATCGAGCACATCCTCAGCGACGTGATGTTCATCCGCGATGGCCGCATCGTGCTCGACGCGGAAATGGACGACGTCGGCCAGCGCTACACCGAGCTGCTGGTCAATGCCGACCAGCTGGACACCGCGCGCGCCCTGAAGCCGATCGACGAGCGCAGCCTGGCGTTCGGCAAGACGGTGATGCTGTTCGATGGCGTGCCGCGCACCCAGCTTTCCTCTCTCGGCGAGACCCGCATTCCGGGCCTGGCCGACCTGTTCGTCGCCATCATGAAGGGGACCTACGCATGAATGCCGTCAACCACCCCGTCAGCCCGATCGGCACCCTGCGCTGGCTGCTCAAGCGCGAGTACTGGGAGAACCGCGGCGGCTTCCTGTATGCCCCGTTGATCGCGGGCCTGATCTCACTGGTGATGAGCATCGCCGGCATTGCCTTCGGCCTGTTCGCGCTGAACCGTGCAGCACGCGACGGCGGCCTGCACATCGATGGCGAGAACGTGAACATCAACGGCCTGAACCTGGCCCTGCTCACCCGTGACATCAGTGCCAAGGACCTTGCTGATCTTGGCAACGGCCTGGACCTGACTCTGGTACTCAGTTCAAGTTGGCCGTTCGTGGTGCTGGCCTTCGTCGTGTTCTTCTACTGCCTGGGCGCCCTCTACGACGATCGCCGTGACCGCAGCATACTGTTCTGGAAGTCGTTGCCGCTGTCGGACACGCAGACCGTGCTGTCCAAGGTGATCAGCGCACTGATCGTGGCACCATTGATCGCGGTCATCGCCGGCATCCTCACCATGTTCGGCTTCATGCTGATCATCAGTGCCGTCGCGCTGCTGCACGGTGGCAGCCCGATGACCCTGATCTGGGGCCCGGCCAGCCCGCTGACCCTGGCCGCTGGACACCTGGCCTGGATTCCGGTCTACGCCCTGTGGGCCCTGCCCACCGCCGGCTGGCTGCTGCTGTGCTCGGCATGGGCCAGGAGCAAGCCGTTCCTGTGGGCGGTAATGTTGCCGCTGTTTGCCGGCATCATTGTCAGCTCCACCAAGATGATGCCGCTGTTCGGCCTGACCACCGGCTGGTTCTGGCAGAACATCGTCGGCCGCCTGCTGCTGGGCGGCGTGCCCGGCATGGACCTGCTGTATCGCCTCGGCGCCGACGAAGCATCGCGCCGCGATCTGGACTCGGTCGTCAGCCTGATGTCCCCCGCCTCGCAGCTGAAGTCGCTGGCGATGCCGGAGCTGTGGATCGGCGCCGTCGTCGGTGCAGTGTTCATCTTCCTTGCCATCCGCCTGCGCAAGCGCGCCGGCGAGATCTGATCCCATCCTTCCGGAGGCACCATCCATGCGTTCTTTGCTCGCCTGTTCTGCGTTGTTGCTGTTGCCATTGTCGGCGCTGGCCGCCGATGCTCCGAACTGCAAGTTCACTGCCGCCCGCGCACTGAAGCTGGACGTGGCTGGTGCCAGGACGGTGGTGTTCGAGGTCAATCAGCATGACCTGAAGGTGGTCGCCAGCGCTGGCGGCGGCCAGCTGGACGGCCGCGCCTGCGCGTCCAGCCAGGAATGGCTGGACCAGCTGGTGCTGGAGCAGCGCAAGGTCGGCGACAAGCTGGTGGTGAGCCTGCGCCGCGACGGCCGCCAAAGCGGCATCAGCCTGGGCAACAGCTACGCCTGGCTGGATATCCGTGGCAGCGTGCCGGACAACATGCCGCTGCAGTTCAAGATCGGCTCGGGCGATGCCAGCGTGGAGAACGCACAGTCGCTGAGCGTGGACGTGGGTTCCGGTGATGCCGTGGTCCGCGGTACCCGCGGCAGCATCCACGCTGCAGTGGGTTCGGGCGACCTCAACATCGATGGCGGCAGCTCCCTGAATCTGCTGTCGCTGGGTTCCGGCGACGTCACCGTACGCAACATCAGCGGCGATGCCAGCACCGGTACCGTCGGCTCCGGTGACCTGAAGATCAGCGATGTGCGTGGCAACGCGCGGCTGGATACCGTGGGCTCGGGTGATATCGAGTTCAAGCGCGTGCAGGGCAGCGTTGAAGTGGGCGTGGTCGGCTCCGGCGGGGTCGATCTGGCCGACATCGGTGGCAATGTGCATGTCCGCAGCCACGGCTCGGGCGACATCAACGTCGACGGCGTGCGCGGCACCCTGACCGTCGACCACAGCGGCAGCGGTGACGTCGATCATCGCAACGTCAGCGGCCGGGTCACTCTGCCGCGCAGCAAGTAAACCCTCTTCCAGACACTACCAGGGGAACACCATGAACCTGTTGCGCCTGTTGCCCGCTTTGCTGCTGTCCCTGCCGCTGATCGCCTGCGGCGGCACGTCGTCAGCACCCGACAAGACCGTTGGCAAGAACGTGGCCGAAGCCACAGGCGGCGTCGGCGAGACCGTCAGGAACGCGATGGACGATGCCCGCAAGGATATCGCCCAGGGCAACATCAAGATCTCGGCGGACAAGCAGCCGCGTGCGGAGATCACGCCGGATGGCCGCCTGCTGATCGCGGGCAAGGAGATCGCCGCCAACGATATCCAGCGCCGTCATCTGCAGGACTACCGCGGCCACGTGGTCGCCATCGCGATGGACGGCATGGATGTCGGCCTGGCCGGCGCCAAACTGGGTGCCAGTGCTGCCGGCGAAGCGCTGAAGGGCATTTTCAGCGGCGACAGCGAAGGTGTCGAAAAGCGCATCAATGCCGAAGCCGAGAAGATCGAAGCCCAGGCCAAGCGCATCTGCGACCGCCTTCCGGCGATGCTGGCCAGCCAGCAGGCGCTCGCACGTGAACTGCCGGCATTCAAGCCCTACGCGACCATGGACCAGAGCGACGTGGACGACTGCGGCAAGGACACCGTGGTCCAGCGCTAGGCCTGTGACAGATCAGCGCACCCGGCCGGCAGCGGCGTCCGGCTGCCGGCCGTAGTGCGCCGCCCGGCTTACAATGGCGGCCCCGGACGCCCCCGAACCGATTGCCATGAAGAAGCTGTTTCTGCTGTTGACCGCCCTACTCTGCCTCGGCCTGGCCGGCTGTGACCAGGAGTACCGCAACCACCGCGCCGAGCGTGGCAAGCCCAAGATTTCCGTCAGCGAAGGCATGGTCACCGTGCGTCGCCCGCCCGCGCCGAACATCATCATCCTCGCCGACGGCACGATGAAGATGGACGAGATCCAGATTCCGCTGGACGATGGGCAGAAACAGATGCTGCAGACCATGTTCGGCAAGCTGCAGGTGCTGCGCCAGAACACCCTGGTGGCCGCACCGGCCGATCCCAACATGCAGCCGGTGAAGATCCAACCGCCGGAGGGCATGGTCGTGATTCCGGCGGACCTGATCCAGCGCATCCCGGAGTTCAAGGATTACACCGACACCTTCGGCAACATCGTCGCCGACCGTCGCTGAAAAAAAACGCCGCCCAAAGGGCGGCGTTTCTGCTTTCTGTAGAGTCGAGCCATGCTCGACTCCGAAACAACAGTCGAGCATGGCTCGACTCTACAACCGGCCGATCAACCGCCGGCGCCGCCCCCACCGGCCTGGATGCCACCGGCGGTCAGCGCGGTCGGGTCCAGCAGGCGACGCAGCTCGGCCTCCTCCAGTCCACTGTCCTCCAGCGCCACATCCAGCACCGGGCGCTGTTCCTTGTACGCACGCTTGGCAATCGCCGCAGCCTTCTCGTAGCCGATGATCGGGTTGAGGGCGGTAACCAGGATCGGGTTGCGTGCCAGCGCCTCGGCAACCCGGTCCTCGCGCACCTTCAGCCCGGCAATCGCACTGTCGGCCAGCAGGGTGGACACGTTGGCCAGCAGGCCGATGCCATCGAGCAGGTTCACTGCGATCAGCGGCAGGGTGACGTTGAGCTGGAAGTTGCCGGTCTGCCCGGCCACGGTGATCGCAGTGTGGTGACCGATCACCTGTGCACAGGCCATCACCGTCGCTTCCGGAATCACCGGGTTGACCTTGCCCGGCATGATCGAGCTGCCCGGCTGCAGCGCCGGCAGTTCGATCTCGCCCAGCCCGGCCAGCGGACCGGCGTTCATCCAACGCAGGTCGTTGGCGATCTTGATCAGCGCCACCGCCAGCGCATTGAGCTGACCGGAAAGCTCCACCGCGTCGTCCTGTGCGGCCAGGCCTTCGAACTTGTTCTCGGCACTGTCGAACTTGAAACCGGTCTGCTGCTTCAGTGCCTTGGCCACCTGTGCACCGAAGCGCGGATCGGCATTGATGCCGGTGCCGATGGCGGTGCCACCCAGCGGCAGCCGGCGCACGCGCTTGAGGCTGTCTTCGATACGCTCCTGCGCCGACGCCAGCTGCGCCGACCACGCGCCGAATTCCTGCTCGAAGGTCAGCGGCATCGCATCCATCAGGTGGGTGCGGCCGGTCTTGACCACCTTGCGCAGGCTGCGGCCCTTCTTGTCCAGGGTCTTGCGCAGGTGCACCAGCGCCGGCAGCAGCTGCTCATGCGTCGCCAACACCGCCGACACCCGCAACGCGGTCGGAATCACGTCGTTGGAGCTCTGCCCCTGGTTGACGTGGTCATTGGGGTGCACAGTGGTCTTGCCCGCCTTGCCGGCACGGTTGGCCAGGGTGGCGATGACCTCATTGGCATTCATGTTCGACGACGTGCCAGAACCCGTCTGGTAGACATCGATCGGGAACTGCGCGTCCCAGTTGCCGGCGGCCACTTCGGCGGCAGCGGTCTGGATGGCCTTGGCCACGTTCTTCGGCAGGTGGCCCAGTTCTGCGTTGACGCCTGCGGCGGCGCCCTTGACCAGGCCCAGGGCACGGATGAAACCGCGCGGCATGCGCTGGCCCGACACCGGGAAGTTCTGCACGGCACGCTGGGTCTGGGCGCCCCACAGGGCGTCCGCAGGCACCTGCAGCTCGCCCATGCTGTCGTGTTCGATTCTGAAACCCTTGCTTGCAGCTTTGCTCATTGCATCAACTCCGCACTACTTCAGTTGGGGAAAGGGAAGCGGCGGCTGGCAGGGTGTCGCTTCCCGGGCTGGCGGCAGCGCCAACGATACTCCCTTGCCCGCAGCGTGGGATGACGAGGGCGGGCCAGATCGTTTCATCCGCAGGGCCGATCTGCACGCGCAAGGGGTAGTGCCGGCCGCTGGCCAGCAATCCATGGAATCGTGGGCCGGGCGTGGTTGCCGGCCAGCGGCCGGCACTACCTCACCGGCACGTCGTAGAATATGGCCCCCGCCGCTCGCCCCAGCCCTGCCGACATGTCCGATTCCGCCCTGCTCGCCCTGTCCCCGCTCGATGGCCGCTATGCCGGCAAGGTCGACGCCCTGCGCCCGATCTTCTCCGAGTACGGCCTGATCAAGGCCCGCATCACGGTCGAAGTGGAGTGGCTGCTGGCCCTGGCCGCCGAGCCGGGCATCGTCGAACTGGCCCCGTTCTCCGACGCCGCCGTCGCCCGCCTGCGCGCCCTGGCCGCCAGCTTCAGCCCGGTCCAGGCCGCGCGCGTGAAGGAGATCGAACGCACCACCAACCATGACGTCAAGGCGGTGGAGTACTTCATCAAGGAACAGCTGAAGGACGACGCCGAGCTGGCCCCGGCGCTGGAATTCGTGCATTTCGCCTGCACCAGCGAAGACATCAACAACCTCAGCTACGGCCTGATGCTGGAACAGGCCCGCCGCGAGGTGCTGCTGCCGACCCTGGACGGCATCGCCAACAGCCTGCGCAGCCTTGCCCACGCCCAGGCCGGCCAGCCGATGCTGTCGCGCACCCACGGCCAGACCGCCTCGCCGACCACGCTGGGCAAGGAACTGGCCAACGTGGTCGCCCGCCTGGAACGCCAGCGCAGGCAGATTGCCGCAGTCGAACTGACCGGCAAGATCAATGGCGCGGTGGGCAACTACAACGCCCACATCGCCAGCTACCCGGACGTGGACTGGCCGGCCTTCGCCGAGCGCTTCGTGACCGGCCTGGGCCTGGTGTTCAACCCGTACACCACGCAGATCGAACCGCACGACAACATCGCCGAGATCGGTGATGCCGCACGCCGCGCCAACATCATCCTGATCGACCTGGCCCGTGACATCTGGGGCTATGTTTCGCTGGGCTACTTCAAGCAGCGCCTGAAGGAAGGCGAAGTCGGCTCGTCGACGATGCCGCACAAGGTCAATCCGATCGACTTCGAGAATGCGGAAGGCAACTTCGGCATTGCCAATGCGCTGTTCGAGCACTTCAGCGCGAAGCTGCCGATCAGCCGCTGGCAGCGTGACCTGACCGATTCCACCGTGCTGCGTGCGCTGGGCACCGCGTTCGGCCACAGCCAGGTGGCGCTGGATTCGCTGGCCAAGGGCCTGGGCAAGCTGGAAGTGAACCCGCAGCGCCTGGATGCCGATCTGGACGCGGCCTGGGAAGTGCTGGCGGAAGCCGTGCAGACGGTGATGCGCCGCCATGGCCTGCCGAACCCGTACGAGCAGCTGAAGGCGCTGACCCGCGGCCAGGGCATCACGGCCGAGTCGATGCGCGCGTTCGTGCAGGGGCTGGAGCTGCCGGCGGATGCGAAGCAGCGTCTGCTGGAGATGACCCCGGGCAGCTACACCGGCCTGGCCGAGTCGCTGGCAAAGAAGATTTAAGGGGTTTCCTTTGCGGCGGCGGCCGCGGGCGCTGCCTGCGGCAGGCTCTACTGCAACAGCAACAGCAACAGCAACGTCAAGAGCGGCTCTGGGTTTTTGCCGTGCTTGGCGGGGCGGGTTGGATTCGCGGGGGACGCCGTAAACCCGTCCGTGGGGGCTTAGCCGCGCCATCCATGGCGCGGATACCCCCGCGAACCCATCCCGCCCCACCTCTGACAGATTGCCGGTGACGGATCGAAGAGCTTTGGGTTGTCGGGACGGAATTTGAAAGAGGGACGCGGCTTCGCCGCGTCCCTCTGTTGTTTTGGCATGAGCAAGCGCAGCGCGCGACCCGCTTTTGCCTTTGATCTTCTTCTTCCATTCCGTGGCGGGCCGCGCAGGAAACTGTCAGGGGCCGGGCGGGTGGGCCATGCAGGGGACGCTGCAAGTCCCCCTCCGGGGCCCTGCCCAGCCGCT